>JAYTNC010000257.1:0-4405 GCA_043748515.1 Gemmatimonadota bacterium
GGGTGCGCCTCGCGCACCGTGGCGGTCGCGTCGAGCACGCCCTGTGAATGGCCGTGCGCCGTGTCGATGATCAGCGCGTCGACGCCGGCGTCGATCAGCGCCTTCGCGCGCGCGAGATAGTCACCGCTCGCGCCGATCGCCGCCGCCACCATCAGGCGTCCCTCGTGATCCTTGGCGGCGTTGGGATACGCCCGACGCTTGTGGATGTCCTTGACCGTGATGAGGCCGATGAGTTTGCCCGCCTCGTCGATCACGGGGAGCTTCTCGATCCGGTGCTTGCCCATGATCTGCTCGGCCGTGTCGAGCGACGTGCCCGCGGGCGCGGTGATCAGCTTGTCCTTGGTCATCGCCTCGGACAGCGGGCGGTCGAGCTGGCGCTCGAACTGCAGGTCGCGGTTGGTGATGATGCCGACGAGGGTGCCGCCCGCGTCGACGACCGGCACGCCGCTGATGTGGAACCGCGCCATGAGCGCGACCGCCTCGCGCAGCGTTGCGCTCGGCTGGAGCGTGATCGGGTTGCGGATCATCCCGCTCTCCGAGCGCTTCACGCGATCGACCTCGGCGGCCTGCCGGTCGATCGACATGTTCTTGTGGAGGACTCCGATGCCGCCGGCGCGCGCCATCGCGATCGCCATCTCGGATTCGGTGACCGTGTCCATCGCCGCGGAGACCAACGGCACCTGGAGCGTGATGCCGCGCGTGAAGCGGCTGGCGGTGCTGACGTCCTTCGGATGGACGAGCGAGTGCCGCGGGACGAGCAGAACGTCGTCGAAGGTCAACGCGGCGTCGGAGCGGATGCGATCAGTCGGGAGTCCCATCTTGCAAGTTACCCGCGCGGCCGCGCCATTTCCAGCGGGCTAAGTTCCAGCGGGCTAAGGCGCGGGCGGGGTCTTCGGGGTGTCCGTCGGCTTCGCCGGCTCGGAGGGCCTCACTGGCTCGGTCGCCTTCGGCGACGAGACGATGTCCGCGGCGACCGCCTTCCCCGCCGCGGCGACGCCGTTGAGGACGCCCATCGCCTTGCTCATGAAGCCCATCGCCTCGGCGATGGTGCTCGCCGACACGTTCCCCGCGCGCAGCGTGTCCTCGACCCCTTCGGCGAACTTCTGGAAGACGTTGGGACCGGGCGACTGGCGCTGGGCGTACTTGCTCTCGAGGAACTCGATGTAGTCCATCACCTGGTATTGCCGGTCCTCGGGCAACACCTCGAGTCGGCGCAGGATCCGGTCCTTGAGCAGGTCGTTCACTGCGGGAAGCCCCAGCGGGCGCGTTCGCCGCGCGCGTCGATGTGCACGAACGGGCCGTGCGATCCGGTCGCGCGGTAGACGCCGAGTCCGCCCTGGATGTCGGGATACTTCCGTTCGACGCTCTCGACGATGCGCGCCAGCCGCACCGCATCGCGGATGTCGACCTTTCCGTCACGCGTGATGTCGTCCATGCGGCCGTCGCCGTTGGCGTCGACGTAGACATCGGCGGCATCGCCGTACTGGTGTCGGCTGTCGGTCGCGCGGCCCGCGTTCTTGCCGCGGGCGTTGTACTGCGGCGTGCGGAAGCCGGAGAGCACTTCGAGACCCGGCGCCTTGATGCCGGCGAGCCGGAGTTCGGAGACGACGAGCTCGAGCTTGTCGACGAGACGCTCGTCGAGCAGGAGCATCTTGGGCCAGACGTCGCGCTGGTCCTTGGTGAGGAACTGCCCGATGGTGAAGTGCGTCGAGACGCGCACGGGGCGCATCGAGTCGGTCACTGCGATGAAGCCTTCGGGAATGCGGTAGGCGTCGCCGCGCGGCCGGCGCACTTCGCCAGGCCAGCGACCGACGCGGTAGACGCCGACGCGGCCGTCATGCTTCTGCGCGAACGGCACCAGCGCCGCGAAATGGAACGGCTCGGCCGTGATGGAATCGCGAACGGCGAGGAGACCGGGCCGGTTCAATGCGTCGGGGCCGAACAACCGGGCCAGCGGCTCGACTTCAAGAGCGCGGTCGGCGTCGGAGCGCAGGATGCGGAACAGGAGGCGGCCGCTGCGGCCGCGGAGAGTGTCCGGGACGCGCATTACCGGCTCACCAGCGACCGCGACGAGACTGTGCGACCCTGCGGCGGACCCGGCGGCGGAGCTCAGGAGCGCGATCGCCACCAAGACGACCACGCGGACGGCACGGCGATGGGTCGAGCGCAGGGATGAGTTCAGCATGTCAGTCTTTGGGGTGGTGGTCCTACCGCCAACGAGGGAGGAAGATACGGCGCCCAGCCCCGGTCGTGCACCCCCAGACCATCACAATGTGAGCATATTTCAAACTTCAGTCGCTGACCTTTCGGCCAAGCATGGCGCAGCGAAGAGTCTCAGGTCCAACCCGAACGGTCAGTATACATATACAGGAGTACCGACGTCCACGATGCGAAACAGGGTCTCGATATCCTCGTTCCTTACTCTGATGCAACCGTGACTGACCGAACGGCCGATACTCGACGGGACGTCCGTGCCATGGATTCCGTAGCCGTCACCCAAGTACAGGCGGTTGGCGCCGAGCACACCCAAGTAGCGACGCTGGGCAGTGCCGAACGGAGGCATGATCAGCTTGTTCCCGACCCTGATCTCGTTGCCGTCCTTTACCTCGAACGGCACTTCGCGGCCGTCCGGATAGCGCGTCACGACGTTCGAACCGCTCACGGCGACCACCGTACCCCCGCCCGCCTGCACCACCATTCCGGGCTGGAGCCGCACGAGTTCGAGCTTCTTCTTCTGCGCCGCCTCGACGAAATGCCAGTCCGGCGGCACCCAGGCCGGCTCGATGTCCTTGCGCGAGACCACCAAGCGGCCGCGCGGCGTCTCGAACTTCCACTGCTCGCCGCTCGCACCGGACTTCTCGAGGAACTTCCCACTCCCGGTCGCGACGCGAGTCTCGAACAGCACCTCGGTTCCGCGCCGGTACCACAGTCGGTTGTCCGCGATCGAGATCACGATGTAGGCCCGATCCGCGGCGGAGTCTCGTGCCGCACGCCCGTCCAGGAGGGCAGCGAGCGAGTCCGTGACGCGCTGCGACGCCGCCCGCGCATCGGCGAGGCGGGTCGAGTCGCCCGCGAGCGCCGTGCGCAGTTCGCCGCGTTCCTTCCGCAGCCGGCGCGCGTCGCCCCACTGCCAGCCGATGCTCGCGGCCAGGACGATCGCCGCGACTCCCAGCAGGAGCATGCGCTTGAGCGAGGGGGTGAGCGAGGGGGTGAGCGAGGGTCTGAGCGAGGGGGTGAGCGAGGGTCCGAGCGAGGGGGTGATCTGCATCGGTCAGAAGAAAAAGGCCGACTGGCCCGGCTTGAGGTTCGGTCGAATGGCGTAGAAGTCCGCGCTCGGGATGCGAAGCTCCCTCGACGGCGGTGCTCCGGAATCCGCGGCGATCGCCGGCCGCAACGCGATGCCGTCGCTGAGCACGATCCGTCGGTCCTCGACGATCTCGATCGTGTGCACCCCGCGCGGGACCTCGCCGGTCACGGTGGTCGTCCGGAAGACGATGTCCCCGCGCTCGAGCGTCATGACCCCGTCGCTGAGCGAGAGCGCGAGATGCGCATGGGCGTCCCGGGCGGGTTCGCCGCGCGCGCGCTCGAGTGCGAAGCGGACGCGATCGACCTCGGCGAGCAGCACCGCGTCGGCGGTGCTGTCGACCGCCTCGGCGCGGGCGACGACCATCGACCCGATCTCCTGTCGCATCGCGCGGCGGTGCCCGAACAGCACCACGCTGCCGACGCCGAGCGCAACGGCGAACGCGATGAGCGCGACGCGCGGCGTCATCATCGTTTGATGATCGAGATGAGGTCGAGCACGGGCGCCCCGGTCGGCTGGGAACGGCCGTTCCGCACACGCGCCGTCACGGTCACGTTGCTCAGCGGTGCGATCGCCTTCGCCTGGACGAGGAGCGCAGGCGGCACGGCGAGATAGAGCATCGCATTCTCGCCGGAGGGACCCATCGCGAGCAGATACGGCTCGTCGGGCGCGAGGGCACGCCGCAGGCCGTCGGCCGTCTGGAGTCCGATCACCTGCACCTGCCACCGCACGACGCGTCCGCGCAGCCGCTCGGGATCGAGACGGAGGTCGGCGGCCGTGAGGGCCGCTTCATACGACGCGTCCGCGGGAACGAAGAGGCTCTCGGGAACCCAGGCCTCGACGCGCACGCGCACCCAGCCGCGATCGCGCGCGATCGGGTCGACCACGGCGCCGCTGTCGAGTGCCCCGATCGCGGAGGTCCCCGGCGCGAGGCTGAGCGGGACGTTGCGGCTCGCGCGCAGCGCGCCGTCGCGAGCGGGCTCCTGCGCCTCGGGTTCGGAGGCCGCAGCGGGCGCCGATTCCGGCGGCGAGCGCGGCGCGGCGGGGCGCGGCGCGGCGGGGCGCGGCGGGGCGGGGCGCGGCTCCGAGGGGCGCGTCGCC
>JAYTNC010000258.1:0-4367 GCA_043748515.1 Gemmatimonadota bacterium
GCTCATGAGCCGCCGTTCGGGGCCGCGGAAGACGTCCTGCCAGCGCACGCCGTCGGTGACGATGAGGACGACGTTCTCGGTGCGGCGTTGGGCGTGCAGCGTTGCCGGGAGGAGCGATGCGATGAGGAGACCGGCGAACATCGCGCGGAGCGGGCGGGCGGAGAGCGTCGTCACCTTCGGATTCCTCGTGCGTGGTGCGGGGTGTCCGGGCCGAGTGCTAGGGGCGCCGCAGGCGAAGTCCGATCTCAAGGCCGTCGAGGAACTCGGTGTTGCCGCTCGCGTAGGTGGCGCGATCGGCGGAGTATGCGACGCGGATGGCGACGGGCCAGGTGGGGAGCGCGACGAGGACGCCGAGGTTCGCGCCGGTCGCGCTCGTGCCGCCGCCTTGGATGTTCGCCTCGGCGCTCACGGCGTACGACAGTTCGAACTCGGCGCGTGCGAGGCGTGGCACGAGTTCGCGATCGATGCGCACGTTGGCTTCGAGCCGGGTCCAGCTCGCGGTGCCGGCGGGGGAGATGAAGGCGCGCAGGTGCGGTCCGAGTCCGACGGTGACGCCCGCGCCCACGTCGGCGCCGAGCAGGAGTCGAAGATCGGCGAGATCCTCGGGGCCGCCGAACGAGCCGGACTCGGGCGTGAGCGTGCCCTCGAGATAGCGACCGCGGAGCTCGAAGCGCTTGAAGGCGATGCGGCCTTCGGCGCCGAGGATCGGTCCGGTGAGCAGGCGCGTGGAGGTGCCGATGCGCGAGAGCTCCATGTTCGAGACGCTGGCGCCGCCGCTGAGATCGATCGCGCGCTGGGCGAGGGCGGGGCGGGCGACGGCGATGACCAGGACTGCGACGGCGGATGCGCGGACGAATGCGCGCGGGCGGCGGATCATGGGAGCATCACCACGACGGCGGGACCGGTCGTGATGCGCAGGCCCGCTGCGGCGCGGCGCGCTTCGTTCTCGGCGCGCACGCGTTCGACCTCGCGCGACCAGGCCGCGCGCTGCTCGCGGTTGTACGCGATGTTCTCACCGATCGGGATGGGGCGCGAGGCGCGCGTCATGCCGAAGAGGCCGCCGGCGCCGAGGAGGCCCGCGACGCCGAAGCGGAGGGTCGACCCTTCGGCGTCGGAGCCGACGACCGACGGCAGCACGGCGGCGATCGCCGCCGCGACGAGTCCGGTCACGAGCAGGCGTTTGCCGCCGGAGGCGACGAGCGACTCGGGGCGGAACGCGCGCGACTGGAGTTCCGGGGGCGACGGGAGCGTGTCGGCTTCGACGCGCAGCAACTGCAGCGGGATCTCGACTTCGCGTTCGTCGCGTCCTTCCGGTGAGCGCGAGGTGACGCGGAGGCGATAGCGACCGGCCTCGCGGAGTCGACCGAGTCCGTCGCGACCGTTCCAGAGGAGTTCGAGGCTGTCGCCGACGGCGCCGTCGTAGAGCACGCGCACCGGCGCGCCGAGTCCGTCGGTGATGGTGGCGCGGACGTCGTGCAGCGAGGCCGAGAAGACGCGGATGGGGAGTCGGTCGGCGGCGGTGCGGATGTCGACGGCTGCCGGGACTACGACGGAGACGGCGCGCATCCCGATGCGGGACTCCTGGAAGAGCGTGGAGACCTCGGGCGGGAAGACGATGACGTCGGGGCGGTAGCGCGGATCGAGGAGGATGAGCGCGCGGAAGGCTTGTACGGCGGCATCGCGGCGGGAGCGGAAGACCTCGGTGGCGCCGAGGTGCATGAGGGCGCGGAGGCGATCGGCGTCGGCGAGTCGTGCGGTGCCCTCGAGGGCGAGTGCGGTGCGGAATCCGGTGGCCGCGACGTCGTAGTCGAGGTCGTTGTAGGCCTGCATGGGGCGCGCGAGCGGACCGACGCGCTGCGCTGCGAGGTCCGGCGCGCTGACGAGGGCTGCGAAAAGTGCGAGGAGCGCGAGGACGGTGCGACCGATGCGGGCGATCACGGCTGGGTCGGCACCAGGACGATGTCGGTGATGCGGATCGTCTCGCCGGTGGCGACGCGGACGGTGCGTTCCCAGGTGGAGAAACCGGGGCGCGTCACGCGGATGGTGTGCGAGCCGGCGGTGAGATCGACGTTCGCGCGCGGGGTGTTGCCGATGACGACGCCGTCGATGGAGACCTGACCCCAGGGGGAGGCGTTGATGAAGAGCTTGGCGCCGCCTGCGGGTGCGGGTGCGGTCGGTGTGGTCGCGGGTGCCGGCGCGACGGTCGCCGGTGCGGGGCTGGGGATGGTGCGACGCGGGTCGGCGCTGGTGGCGGCGGGACTGCGCGGGCGCGGTGCCGGTGTGATGGTGCGTGGTGAAGCGGCCGACGTGGTCGAGGCACTCGATGCCGGCACCGTGGAGGCGGTGCTCGGTGTCGTGCTCGGTGTCGTGCTCGGTGTCGTGATCGGTGCCGTGATCGGTGCCGTGATCGGTGTGATGACGCGTGCGGGAGTGTTCCGTGCGGCCGGCGCGGTGGGTGCGGGGCCGGCGCCGAGGATGGACTTGATCGTGGGCGCCGCAAGGGCGAGCCCGGCGACGGCGAGGACGCCGAGTCCGATCTGGATCGCTTTGATGACGGTGCGCCTGGGATCGGGTGCGCGCTCCCAGTCGCGGATCATCACGACTTCCTGCGTGACGCGGCCGGAGGGGCGCGCCGCGACGGTCGCGGCGGCGGCGACGTCCTGTTCGAGCGCCCAGAGGAAATCGGCGCAGGAGGGGAAGCGGCGCGTGGGGTCCTCGTCGAGGGCGCGTTCGATGGCGCGCACCATGCGGGCGGGGACGTCGGCGCGGAGTTGTGCGACGGCATCGGCGGAGCTGCCGGGCGTGCTGCCGGTGAGGCACTCGAAGGCGAGGGCGCCGAGTGCGTACTGATCGGCAGCGGGGAGGCGTTCGCCGCGGAGCTGTTCCTCGGGTGCGACCCAGGCGGCACGGGGAGCGGGCACGGAGGTGGGGCGCGAGATGCGCCGCACGACGGGCCGCGTGAAGCTGAGGTCGGCGAGCCGGACCCAGCCGTCGCCGTCGAGGAGGATGTTGGAGGGCTTCACGGCGCCGTGGACGATCCCGTGGCGGTGGAGGTAGTCGAGGGCGCCAGCGACCTGCGTGAGGAGCCGGCGCGCGGCGCGGAGCTCCATGGGGCCGTCCTTGGCGAGTCGGGCGGCGAGCGAGGTGGAGGCGCGGTCCTCGGTGGCGAACCAGAAGAGGCTGTCGGTGCTACCGTGGCGAACGACGTGCGTGATGTTGGGATGATCGAACCCCGCGAGCGCGTTCATGGTGGCGCGGAACGACTCCTCGGCGGCCGGCTCGGCGGTGCGTCGGAGAAGGACCTTGAGCACGAGGGTGCGTCCGGTGGTGCGTTCGACGACGTGCTGGACGGTGGTGCCATCGCGCTTTCCGACGGGCTCCTTGAACTCGAACTCATGTTCGAGCTGCCTGCGCGCGAGCTCGACGACGGCGTCGACGGATTCGACGGCCACCGTGGCGGCCGGTGCGAAGCCGCACAGGTCGCACTTGCCGGTGACGGGCGAGATCTCGGACGCGGCGCAGCTGGGGCAGGTCATGCGGGTGGCGGAGTCGTGAGGGGTGCGCAGGGAAAGATACGGGGGCCGGGTCAGGAGACCGGGGTGAGGGGGGAGAGGTTGTACACCGGGCGGGGGGTCTGGGTCGTGCGGAGGGGCGAGGGTGCTGTTTCTACGGCGCGGGCGAGGGTGGTGAGCAGCTCGGCGGACGGCAGTACGACGGACTGCGTCGCGCTGTCGAGCCCCGTTGCCGCGTACGTGAGGGTGTAACTGCCGGAAATCCCGGTGATGCCGACGCCTGAGAAGTTCACCAGGCCGCCGATCGCCGTGAGAGTCGTGGTGCCGATCGTGCTCGCTCCAAGCTCGACGGTCATCGTGACCTGCGTCGTGTTGTCGGCGTTGATGAGGTTCCCGCCAGCATCTTGCACCTCAACGGCCGGCTGCGTCGCGAACGGTACGTTGTCCGTCGCGCCAGCTGCTTGGATCGTCAGCACGAGTTGCGAGGCCGCGCCGAGCGCGAGCGTGATGGGCTGCGTCGCCACCGTGAGCGCGCCGGAGGTGAATGTCAGCGTGTAGGCGCCTGTGGACCCGTCGATGCCGGCCGTGGCGAAGGTCACGATGCCGTTGACCGCAGTAGCGGTGGTGCCACCAGTCACAGTGGCGGTGCCGTCGACCGTCATGGTGACGACGGTGGTGTTGTCGGTCGTGCGCACATTGCCCGCGGCATCCCGCACCGCCACGATCGGCGTCGTCACCGCCAGCTGCGTCGCCGCACCCGCGCTGAGCGTGATCGCTTGCGTCGCGTTCGTCAGGCCCGCAGCCGCGTACGTCAGTGTATACGGGCCGACGAGCCCGCTGATGCCCGCGGTCGCA
>JAYTNC010000259.1:0-2227 GCA_043748515.1 Gemmatimonadota bacterium
TTAGAACTCCAACCCGCCTTCGCGGGCTCCCTCGGCCACCGCCTTCACGCGGCCGTGATACTGGTAACCGCCTCGGTCGAACACGACCTTCGTGATCCCCGCCGCCTTCGCCTTCTCGGCGATGCGCTTTCCGACCTCGACGGACTTCTCCGTCTTCTTGCCCGTCAGGCCCGCATCGGTCACGGTCATGATGGTCTTCTTCATCACGTCGTCCACGATCTGGACCGACATGTGCTTGAGCGAACGGAACACCACGAGGCGCGGACGCTCGGCGGTGCCCTTCACCTTCGCACGAACACGGACATGGCGACGGGTGCGGAGTCCCGCACGCGTCTTGGGTACACGCTTTCCGGGCATTACTTACCTCCCGCCTTGCCGGCCTTGCGCCGGATGACTTCGCCCTGGTACTTGATGCCCTTGCCCTTGTACGGCTCGGGGGGCCGGAGCAGGCGGATCTCCGCTGCCACCTGGCCGACCTTCTCCTTGTCAGCGCCTTCGATCAGCACGACCGTCGGCTGCGGCGCGGTCAGCTTGATGCCGGCCGGAGCCTTGTACTGGATCTGGTGCGAGTAGCCGAGGGCGAGCTGGAGCCCGAAGGGCTTCACCTCCGCCTTGTAGCCCACGCCCGTGATCTCGAGCGTCTTCGCATAGCCCTTCGAGCACCCTTCGACCATGTTGGCCACCAGGGTACGCGTGAGGCCGTGCAACGCCTTGTGCTTCGTCTCTTCCGAGGGGCGCGTCACCGTGATGGTGCTGCCCTCGTGCTTGAGGATCATCTCGTTGTGCAGCGTGCGCGTGAGCTCCCCCTTGGGGCCCTTCACGTGCATCGTGTGTCCTTCGAGCTTCACCGTGACGCCGGCCGGGACTTCCACCGGCAACTTTCCGATACGCGACATGTGAGGGCTCCTTACCAGATGAAGGCGAGGAGTTCACCGCCGGTGCGCTGAGCGCGCGCCTCGCGATCGGTCATCAGCCCCTTCGAGGTGCTGAGGAGCGCGACGCCGAGGCCGTTCCGGACGCGCGGGATCTCGCCGGCGCCGACGTACTGCCGGAGGCCGGGCGTGGATACGCGCTGGAGCTCGCGGATGACGGGGGTGCCGCCGGCGTACTTGAGCGCCACGCGGAGCACCTTCTTGCCATCCTCGGTCTCGAGGGTCTTGTAGTCGGTGATGAAGTTCGTCTGCTTCAGCAGGCGAGCGATCTCCACCTTCATCTTGGACGTCGGCATGTCCACGCGGCGATGCTTCGAAGCGACAGCATTGCGGATCCGCGTGAGCATATCGGCGATCGGGTCGGTCATGCTCATGGTGTGACCTGTCTCCTCTGGTTTCCGGCGGGGCCGGACCTGTAGGAAGGGATGAGTGTGGTTCCCGGTACCGAATGCACTCGGGCCTTCACTCGTTGCAACGCGGATGGAAGCCCAAGGATGGAGGGGGCGAGGCCGTACGGCCTCGCCTCTTTCATCCTTCGGCCTTCATCGTCCGTCTACCAGCTCGCCTTCCGTACGCCCGGGATCAGCCCCTGCAACGCCATCTCGCGGAACGCGATGCGGCTCAGGCCGAACGTGCCGACGTAGGCGCGGCTGCGGCCGGTCATCTGGCAGCGGTTGCGCACGCGGTTCATCGCGCCGTTGCGGGGAAGCTTCTGCAGCGCGACCTGCGCCGCCCGCTTCTCCTCGTCCGACGCCTTGTGGCTCCGGACGGTCGCGGCGAGCGCCTTGCGCTTGGGAGCCTGCTTGGCCGCCATCTGCTTGCGGCGCTCGTTCTTCTCGATCGTGCTCTTCTTGGCCATGTGTGTCTCTGCTCCTCAACCCTGGACGACGATGGGCTTATCGTCGCCGCGGAACGGCATGCCGAGCTCGCGCAGGAGCGCGAACGCCATGTCATCGCGATTGGTGGTGGTCACGAACGTCACGTCCATGCCGTGGATCTGCTCCACGAGATCGTAGTTGACCTCGGGGAAGATCATCTGTTCCTTCACGCCGAGGCTGTAGTTGCCGCGGCCGTCGAAGGCGCGGGTGTTGAGCCCGCGGAAGTCACGGACCCGCGGGAGCGCCGTCGAGATGAACCGGTCGAGGAACTCCCACATCCGCGCGCCGCGCAGCGTCACCGCCGCGCCGATCTCCTGCCCTTCGCGCTGCCCGTAGTTGGCGATCGACTTCTTCGCCTTCGTCCGGATCGCCTTCTGGCCGGTGATCACCGCGAGCTCGTCGACGATCGCGTCGAGC
>JAYTNC010000260.1:0-4821 GCA_043748515.1 Gemmatimonadota bacterium
CAAGGGCAAGTCGCTCGTCGGGCCGTTCCCGCACACCGAGTACATCAACGAGGCCGGCAAGGTCTTCAAGCCGATCCTCGACATCCCGGTCACGTCGGCGTCGACCTTCGTGCTCCTCATGTCATCGTTCGCGATGGTGCTCGCGCTCCAGGCCGTCCAGCTCAAGGGCAAGCCGATCGCGGAGACCGCGGGCTGGTGGGAGCGCATCCAGCGCTCCTCGCAGTTCTGGCTCGCCGCCACCGCCTTCCTCGGCGCGACCTTCCTCGGCTTCCAGGCGTACGAGTTCACGTCGTTCGTGCACGAAGGCCTGACGATCAAGACGAACCTGTTCGGGTCGACCTTCTTCACGCTCACCGGCTTCCACGGCGCCCACGTCACCGTCGGCGTCCTCTGGCTGATGACCCTCCTCTGGATCGACCGCACGCGCGGCCTCGGCCCCAAGGACGAGCTCATCGTCGACATCTGCGCGCTCTACTGGCACTTCGTCGACGTCGTCTGGATCGTGATCTTCACGCTCGTCTATCTCATCGCCTGAGCGGAGAGACCATCCTCATGTCGCACGACGCCAAGCACGCCGCCGAGTCGCACCACCCGACCGGCAACCAGTACCTGAAGATCGCGATCCTGCTCACGGTGATCACCGCGATCGAGGTCTGGGCGTACTACATCCCCACTCTCGTGGCCTCGCCCCTGTTCAACCCGGCGCTGATCATCATGTCGGCGCTCAAGTTCGTGATCGTCGTCATGTTCTACATGCACCTCAAGTTCGACAGCAAGCTCTTCCGGGTGCTCTTCACCGGCTCGATGATCGTCGCGCTCGCGACGGGCACGGCGCTGATGTTCCTGTTCGGGAAGCTGTCGCTCTGATTTTTCGATGAAGGCTGAAGGATGGAAGAGAAGGGCATCCGGTGACGGGTGCCCTTCTGCCGTTCCGATGCCGGATTCTCCTGCAACGGCGGTCACCACAGAGGCACAGAGGACACAGAGAACGGCGGAGCACTACAACGGCCATTCACCACAGGGGGTACTGAGGACACAGGGGGCCTCGACGCGCGCACATAGTCCGCTGTGTTCCCTGCCCTCTGTGGTCAAAGCAGTTGCTCCGCCGTTCTCTGTGTCCTCTGTGCCCTCTGTGGTGAACGCCGTTCGCAGTGTCCTTCCGCCGGTGGAATCCGCCGACCCGCCGAGCCGGACGGTTTATCTTTCACCCTTCATCCTTCAGCCTCCATCCTGACGTGCGCCCCACGCTCTTCCTGCATCCGATGGTCGACCTCTCCCAAGGCGGCTTCACGCTGCACTGGAGCACGGTCCTCGGACTGCTCGCGCTCTGGGCGCTCTACGAATGGCGCGCCGCGGTGCACAAGCGCGTCGACGCTCGGCAACGGCCCTCGGCGCTGCAGCGCGCCTGTTTCGTCGCGGGCCTCGGCGCGATGTTCGCGACGCTCAACGGCCCCCTCCACGACATCAGCGACTACTACCTATTCACCGGCCATATGGTGCAGCACCTCGTGCTCACCTTCGTCACGCCGCCGCTGCTCCTCCTCGGCACGCCGGGCTGGATGTTGCGTCCCGCGCTCCGTGCGCGCCCCGTGGCCGCCGTCGCGCGCTTCGTCACCGTGCCGCGCGTCTCGTTCGTGATCTTCAACCTCACGCTCGCCGCCTGGCACCTCCCGCCGATGTACAACTCGGCGATGTTCTACCACGAGGTGCACATCGCGCAGCACCTGATGTTCCTCGTGACCGCGGTGATCGTCTGGTGGCCGCTGCTGAGCCCGCTCCCCGAGCTGCCGCGCCTGAGCTATCCGGGGCAGATGCTCTACAGTTTCCTGATGACCCTGCCGATGACGGTCGTCTCGATCTTCATCGTCTACTCGGATCACGTGCTCTACCCGGCCTACGCGAGCGCACCGCGCCTGTGGGGGCTCTCGCCGCTAGAGGACCAGCGCCTCGGCGGGCTGATCATGTGGATCCCCGGCGGGCTCTTCTTCTACCTGTTGGCCTCGGTGATCTTCTTCCGGTGGGTCACGAGCCAGCGTGACGACCGCGCGGGGGCGCAGGTCAGCATGTGAGACGAAGGCGCGCGGGCGGGCGCGCGTCGCCGGACCGGCATCCGAGCCTCGCGTAGCATCGTTCCGCCGAACAAACCCCGACAGCGCACCGAATTTTGCGTCACTTCCCTAGGGGGGAAGTCGTCCTTCCTTTGCGTCCCTTCCGGACCTCTCCCCACGGGGTATCATCCGCTTGATGCTGCGTCGCGCCCGACATCTCCTGATCCTGGCCCTCCTTCCCGCCCTCGTGCCGGCGGGAGCCGAGGCGCAGTCGGGGGCGACCAAGAAGCCGCCCGCCACCACCGCCGGCAAGGCACCCACGCGCTCCACCGTGGCTCGCCCGACCGTGGCTCGCCCGACCGTCGCCGCCTCGGCCCGCCGCCCGGCTCCTCGCAAAGCGCCCGCCCGTCCCGCGATTCGCGCGGCGACCACCGAATCCGGCGACGCACTCCGCGCGCATTTCGCCGAACTCGTGCGCACGTCGACCAACTCGGGGAACTGGGGCGTCATGGTCGTCTCGCTCACGCGCGGCGACACCGTCTATTCGCACAACGCGGACGAGCTCCTGCTCCCCGCCTCGACCATGAAGCTCTACACGTCGGCCGTGGCGCTCGAGCGCTTCGGGCCGGCGCACCAGTTCAAGACCGAGGTGCTGCGCGACGGCATGGTCTCGCCCGACGGCACCGTGCTCGGCAATCTCGTGCTCAAGGGCGCCGGAGATCCCTCGCTGTCGCCGCGCTATTCCAGCTGGAACGTCGGCGTGCGCCCGCTCGACTCGATCGCCGACCAGGTCGCGAAGATGGGCATCACGCACATCCGCGGCGACATCGTCGGTGACGCGAGCGCGTTCGACAACGAGCGCATCCCGGCCGGGTGGCGCACGCGCTACCTGCAGGCCGGCTACGCGGCGCGCGTCTCCGCCCTCTCGTTCAACGAGAACCTCGCGCACATCACCGTGCGCCCCTCCACGCGCGGCGCGCAGGTGGCGTTCGGCCAGCAGCTGAGCGGGCTCACGTTGCGCTCCACCGTGACCGTGCGTCCCAACAGCCGCAGCGCCTCGATCCGCGTCTGGCAGGACACCCTCACGCAGCAGTTCCGCGTGAGCGGATGGATCGGCGCGCGCTCTGGCGTGCGCACGTATCAGGTGGTCGTCGAGCAACCGGAGCGCTACGTCGCCGCGGCCTTCCGCGCGGCGCTCGAGGCGCGCGGCATCTCCGTCGGAGGCGTCACGCGCACCGGCGAGGCTGCCGCCAACGCGGTGCGCGTGACGACGTGGGCATCACCGCCGCTCGCGCAACTGGTGGCCACCATGAACGGCGAGAGCAACAACCATTTCGCCGAACTGCTCTTCCGCAACGCGTCGCGCACCGGTGAGTCGGTTGGGTCGGCACACATCGCGAACGAATCGCTGCGCGCCTTCCTCACCGATCGCGTCGGAGCGGACCCGGCGGCCGTCTATGCCGCCGACGGCAGCGGGCTCTCCACGCTCGACCGCGTGACGCCGCGCAGCATGGTGCAGTTGCTCGGCTACACCGCGGCTGCGCCCTGGGGCGAGGTGCTGCGCTCGTCGCTCCCGCTCGCCGGCCGCACCGAGACGCTGCGCTCGCGCATGAAGAGCACGCCGGCCCAAGGCAACCTGCGCGCGAAGACCGGAACGACCGCCGAGGTGACCTCGCTCGGTGGCTACGTGACGGCGAAGAACGGCGAACAGCTCGCCTTCTCGTTCATCTACAACGGCCGCGACCTCTGGCGCGCCCGGGCCGCGATCGACGCGATGGGCGTGACGCTCGCGTCCTTCTCCCGCTAGGCACGTCGCTGCACGCCGCTAGCTGAGCAGCGGCGGCGGTCCCTTCGGATCGGTGGCGGCCGTCGCATCGAGCAGACGCACGGCGGTGTCCACGTCGGTCTGCCGCACCACGAGACGCACCGGGTGCAGCACGTCGAGGAACGGGAGCATCCCGCTCGCGTTGTCCTTCAGGAGCATGGAGACGATGCCGTTGGCGTCCAGCACCGCACGGGCGAACTCGGCTTCGACACTGTTCGGGAAGCTACGGACGACGAACGCGTTCTCTGGCATCGCTACCTCCATCCGGTGGTGAGGGTCGGTTCGTGGGGCGGGGTGACGGTCACAAGTATACACGTCGTGCGCGGCCGCGGTTCCCGGCCCGTCTCGAGGTGGACTGCAACGGCGATTCACCACAGAGGCACAGCGCACAGCGGAGAACGAATGCGCGCAGGGGGCTCAGCGGAGAGATTCGTCCGCCGAGCCCCCCAAAGCACTGGTCCGCCGTTCTCTGTGTCCTCTGTGCCTCTGTGGTGAACGCAGTCGCAGGGGAACTCAGTTCACCGTCTGCCGAATGAGCACCCCACGCTTCCCGAGCTCCGTCACATACCGCTCCCCAGGCATGCACTCGTCGGGCGTGCGCACGCCGGCGGGCGTCACTGCCCCCTCGGCCTGCAACTGCCCGGTGATCGAGAGCGAGTACCCGGTCGTCCGCATCATCGCACTGATGCCGTGCGCCGCGTCGTGGCGGTCGACGAGTTCGAACGAATGCGTCACCGGCTTGCCGCTCTTGGTGCCGCTCACCACGACGCGCAGCGCGACGAGGTCGGGGCTGTTCTTCTTCGTGAGCCGCGGCTGCATCTGCGCGATCGCGAGCTCGCGCGGCACGACCTTCGTGCCCTTGACGTCCACCGGCTCCAGCTCGAGCAGCCCGAGTTCGCGGATCGCTTCCATGATCTTCGCGTGCCCCGGGTACCGGAGCGTCTTGTA
>JAYTNC010000261.1:0-5175 GCA_043748515.1 Gemmatimonadota bacterium
CCGGCGATCTTCGAGGACAAGGTCGTGGGCGAAGCAGCCCGCAACCTCTGGAAGGACGCACAGGAGATGCTGGACAGGATCGTGAAGGAGAAGTGGCTCCATGCGCGCGCGGTGGTCGGATTCTTCAAGGCCAACTCCGACGGCAAGGAGGACATCCACCTCGCCGAGTGGACGCGGGCGGACGGTACGGTGCA
This sequence comes from Gemmatimonadota bacterium, assembly GCA_043748515.1. Classification (GTDB taxonomy): domain Bacteria; phylum Gemmatimonadota; class Gemmatimonadetes; order Gemmatimonadales; family Gemmatimonadaceae; genus Pseudogemmatithrix. Next base: position 195 of record JAYTNC010000261.1, read on the forward strand.
CCCGAAGACCACTGTGCACACGATCCGTCAGCAGATGGTCAAGAACGCGGGCCCGAACCTCGCGCTCGCCGACTTCGTCGCGTCCGCCGACTCGGGCCTCACCGACTGGCTCGGCGGCTTCGTTGTGACGACGGGCATCGGGCTCGAGGCGCGCGTGGCGGCGTTCGAGGCCACGCATGACGACTACTCGTCGATCATGCTCAAGGCGCTCGCCGACCGGCTCGCCGAGGCGTTCGCGGAGCGGCTGCACGAGCGGGTGCGCGGCGAGCTCTGGGGCTATGCGCCCGACGAGAAGCTCGACAACCAGGACATCATCAGGGAGAAGTATCAGGGCATCCGACCGGCGCCGGGCTACCCCGCCTGCCCCGACCACACGGAGAAGCGGACGCTGTTCGACCTGCTCGAGGCGGAGAAGAATGCCGGGGTGACGCTCACGGAGAGCTTTGCCATGTTGCCGACGTCGGCGGTGAGCGGGTTCTACTTCTGGCACCCGCAGTCGCAGTACTTCGGGGTGGGGAAGATCGAGAAGGACCAGGTGGAGCAGTACGCGGCGCGAAAGGGGATGGATCTGAAGGTGGCGGAGCGGTGGCTGGCGCCGATCCTCAACTACGACCGCGTCCCTGCCTGACCGCGCATGTCCGGCGAACCCCGGTGACGGATGCGATGCTCTCGCACGTATCGGGCCAATGAAGAAGGAGGGATCCTGCCGTGAGCAGGGGGCCTCTTTGATACAGTCACGACAGTTGGCGAAAGCGTGCGCCGAGATTCTTGATCCAGTCTTCCTCGAGCCCGACCGCCCGTGCTTCAGCGTCCCAGGATCGGACCGCGAACTCAACCTGTGCGATGATGCCTTCGCCACCTCTCGGGAGGTCAAACGCATCGCCGACCCCGAGGATGTCACCCCGCACGAAGTCGTCCCCCTTGCCATTCACAGTCATTTGGTGCGCCGACGTCCACCTGCTTCCGTACGCCCACGTCATGTCGAATGCCGGTGACAAGCGCCACTCGCCATCTGGGCCCATGAGGAAGGCGAAGTTTTTCACATGGTCATCTTGATTCCGTGCGACGATGTTGAAGATCATCCGGCGGAAGGCCTGTTCAACTGCCGCTTGGCTCATGCCCAGTTGTCGAATCGTGCGAAAGTATCCCTCGTACGAGAATGCCTGAGGCACGTTGTAGTCGACGTGCTGCATCCCGCCCAAGCTGTGCATGTGGAGTCGCGCCACGCCTTCGCGATCGAACCGCTTCGTCATAAAGTGCGCAAAGTCGCGCTCCTGCATCAGGTGCGTGTCGACCATCTCGATCCCCGCCGCGCGCGCCATCTTTGAGTATGCGTACTCTGTGCGGCCGTACGGTCCCGGCGCAAAGTCCTTCGCGAGGGCGTGCCCCCCGGATCCAGGCGTCACGCCATCGAACTTGATGAGCCAGTGCTCGTCGTCGCGACGCTTGGGCGCGAAGGCGGATTTCACGCGATTGTCGTTGCGGTTCCAGAGGATGAGTGCCTTCGCCCTGGCGCCGCCTGCTGATGCCCCTACCTGCATCATCTCTGGTACCACCACCATTGCATCACCCTCGATGACGCGACGCGCCTCCTCGACCAACTGAGCAACCTCGAGCGCGGTGTCCGCCGCCGCACTCCCGCGCCCTGCAATCGCAGGGCTGAACTCGAGCGCCCCCATGGCGCGCGCGCCGATGTACAGCAGCCGCTGGACGGGACTGAGCGCCGCGGCGGGTGTACCGCGCTGCTCGAAGTACCGCCGAATGACCGCGTTCCCGAAGGCGTCAGGCAAGCAGTCAGCCAGCACGCCTGGCAGGCCTGCGAATGACGCCAGTCGCTGCAACTCCGGAAAGATGATGGGGCCCCGACGCGACAGCGGCAGGTGCATCGGCGAGATCTCCAGTCCTGAGGTGCGGAATGTCTCGCTGTACTCAAAGATGATTTGTCCCGCGCTATCCTCCGCCACTGCACCGACGTCTTTCCCCCACAGTCCGACCGTCGCTACGGTGTGGGTCGCCGTGCGACGGGTCAATCCGCGGCGCGCGGTGCTTGCCCTCGGCCGCTTAGCCATTGGAGGCACCATGGCGCTGCGGACGACGCGGTCCGCTGGCACGCACGCGCTCCCGCCCGGACAGCTTCGCGAGTTGCAGCGGGGAGATGTTGGGGGGCGGCAAGAACGCGTCAAGCGCATCGAGTCGCCCTAAAGCGCGGAGAATCTGCACGACGGTCTCGAGCGTCGGATTGTCCCCCGCTTCGACGCGAACGACAGTGCGCGGCCCGACGCCGGCATCACGCGCGAGCGAGGCGATGGTGCGATTCTGTTGCAGCCGATATCCACGCAGGCGTTCTCCGAACTCCCGTAACACTTCATCGGTCGTCGAGTCAGATCGAATCAGAGACATACGAACCCTCCGAAAGAGCCATATACGGCCGTTTATAGCGGTTCTTGAATCCTACCACGCCTTATACGACCTAGTATACTATCATGCCGTCACATAGGCAATATCCTACCGTTTACGACGCCATCAACGGCGCGTTAGATGGCTCTTGAAGACCCACAGCGCCATCTACGGCACATTATAAAGACCTTCTCCGCCGCAGGGGCACTCACGCCGTAGCGCTCGGTATTGCCTGGGGCTCAGCATCGGCCGGGATACCGCCGTCAGGGCGACCTCGTTCGACGTGCCAGGCAGCACGATGGTGCGCGTGTCGCCGACGCGAGCGCGCGCGACGACCACCGGCACCTTGTCCTTGCCGAGGACCCGCTTCGAGCCGTTCTCAGTCCCGTGCTTCCGTGGGCGTCAGAAGCGCCATCGCCATGTGGGTTCCGGCCATCGCGGTGCGTGTCAGGTCGTAGAACGTCCGGGCGCATGGGAGGCAGCGATAGCGCTGGACGCCCGTGCGTTCGCGACCCCAGCGCGGCACGCGCGCACTCTGACACCGCGGGCAGGCATTCCCGTGGTGGAACCGCCGTTCGCGCGCCTTACGGAACAGCGCCTATCTTTTACGCGTCGGTGAGCCCTGCGAACCGTCCTCCTCGAACACCTGCCCGAATGTCGACGATCCAAGAGAACGCCCGCCCCGCCCTCACCGTCCTCTCCGAGGACGAGATCGCCTTCCGCGACGCCGTCGCCGAGTTCGCGAGGGGCGAGGTCGCCCCGCGCGTGCAGCAGATGGAGCGCGACGCGAAGATCGACCCCACCCTCATCAAGGCCTACTTCGACATGGGCCTGATGGGCATCCAGATGCCCGAGCGGCACGGCGGTGCCGGGGGCTCGGTGATGATGGTGACGCTCGCCGTGGAGGAGATCTCCAAGATCGATGCCGCTGCCGCGATCATGGTCGACGTGCAGAACACGCTCGTCGCCAACCCGCTGCTCGCCGCCGCGACCGAGGAGCAGCTCGCGCGCTGGATGCCGCGCCTGGTCTCCGACACGATCGGCGCCTACGCGCTCTCCGAGACCTCGAGCGGCTCCGACGCCTTCGCGCTCCAGACGCGCGCGACGAAGGTCGACGGCGGCTGGAGCCTCACGGGCCGCAAGCTCTGGATCACGAACGGCGCCGAGGCGGGGCTCTACATCGTCTTCGCGACGATCGACCCGTCCAAGGGCTACAAGGGCATCACCGCCTACGTGGTCGAACGCTCGGCGAAGGGCTTTTCGGTGGGCAAGAAGGAGGACAAGCTCGGCATCCGCGCCTCAAGCACGACGGAGCTGATCCTCGAGGAGGTCTTCGTCCCGGACGCCGACGTGCTCGGCCCGGTGGGCCAGGGTTACAAGATCGCGATCGCGGCGCTGAACGAAGGGCGGATCGGGATCGGCGCGCAGATGATCGGCATCGCCGAGGGCGCGCTCTCGGCGGCGATCGCCTACCTGAAGGAGCGGCAGCAGTTCGGGAAGCCGCTCAGCGAGTTCCAGGGGATCCAGTTCCAGGTCGCGCAGGCGGCGACGGAGCTTGAGGCGGCGAAGCTGATGGTCTACAACGCAGCGCGGCTCAAGGACTCGGGCGAGGATATCGCGACGGCGGGGGCGATGGCGAAGCTGCTCTCGTCGCAGGTGTGCGAGCGGACGACTTCGCTCGCGGTGGAGCTGTTCGGCGGGTACGGGTACACCAAGGACTACCCGGTGGAGAAGTTCTTCCGCGATGCGAAGATCGGGACGATCTATGAAGGGACGTCGAATATGCAACTGTCGACGATCGCGAAGGCGATTCTCAAGTGAAGCGATGAAGGTCGAAGTGGGACTACGCGTCCATCACCAGTCTCACATCCTCGTCGAGTTGCGATGCGGCGCGGGAGTTGGTGAGCAGGGAAACGCTCACGAAGACAAGCAGTGAGGTCACGAGCGTGAGGCCGCTCACGGTCACGCCTGCGGGCAACGACATGAGCTTGAGCCAGGCCGCGGTCTCGAGGCCGAGTGTGAGCACCAGACCCGTCGCGATCGACGCGATCGCTCCCTCGCGAGTCGCGCCGTCCCAGTTGAGGCCGACTGCGAGCGCAGGGACGAGTGTCGAGGCGAACAGACCGTAACCGAAGATCCCGAGGAAGGCGACGAGGGTCCCCGACTGGAGTGCGAGCAGCGCGCCGGCGAGGCTCAGCACGACGGTCCACGCGCGTCCGCTGCGCAGGGCGGCGGCGTCCATCGGCGCGCGGCGGCCGAAGGCACGCGGCAGGTCATGCGTGATCGCCGCGGCTCCGATCGACAGGAACGAGTTGACGGTGCTCATGATCGCGGCGGCGACGCCGCTGAAGACCAGTGCGGCCACGAACGTCGGCACATGCCCGAGGAGGAAGAACGGCGTCGCGTCGTCGGGCGTCGCGAGTGGCGCGGCGTCGCCGCGGGCGACCATCGCGCGCACCGCGATGCCGACGCTCACGAAGAGCAACTGCGCGAGGAGCATCGCGACGGTCATCAGGGCCGGATACCACTTCAGTCGCCGCGCATCCTTCAGCATGTAGTACTTGTGCGCGATGTGCGGCTGGCC
>JAYTNC010000262.1:0-14773 GCA_043748515.1 Gemmatimonadota bacterium
CGGTGGTCGAGGTCGCCCGCCGAGGCATGGTGCATCGCGTGCTCGCGCCGCCACTGCGCGAAGGGCGTGAATGTGAGCACGCCGGTGATGAAGCCGATCGTGTCGTTCACCTTCGGCCACGGGAGGAAGCTGCCGTGGGCGCAGTCGTGCATGATCACGAAGGTGCGGATCAGGAGCCCGCCGAGCGGGACGATCAACAACGCGGCCGCCCACGGAGCACGCCCCATGAGCCAGTAGCCGAGGACCAGCCCGCCGATCAGGAGCCCGAGTGTGACCGCCACCTGCCGGAGCGACCGGATGGCGTCCGCGCCGGTGTAGCGCGCGATGATCTTTCGCCATTCGCTGGCTTCGAACCGGCGGACCGGCCCGGCGTGTTCGGTCGATTGGGCCATAGGGGTCTGCTCCTGAGGGTTATCCACAATCTACCCCGAACCGACCCGCCTCGCTTACTCGCGACTCAGAACCCGATCAATTGGTCGCGGTGAGCGTGATGACGAAGATCAGGATCGAGTTGGCCGGGATGCTCCCGGTCGCTCGGCTGCCGTAGCCAAGGAAGGGCGGGATGATGAGCTGTCGCTGCCCGCCGACGCGCATACCCCGCACGCCTTCGTCAAAGCCGTCGATCACCGCGCCGGTGCCGGTGGTGAAGGCGGGGAGGTCGCCCGAATCGAACTCGGTGCCGTTGCGCAGGTAACCCGCGTACGAGGTGGTGACTCTGGCGCCAGAAGTCATGGGCACCTGTGCACCCGCTCCGACGACGAGGTCCCGGTAGTAGAGCCCGGAGGCCGTCTTGACCGAGTTCGCGAGATCGACGTTGAGCGACGGCGCGAAGTTGGTGGTCTCGATGACCGGCACGAACGGTTCCTCACCCGCGCACGAGGCGGCGAGGGCGAGGAGGACGAGCGGGAGGAGCGAGCGGAGGCGGCGCATGGGTGGGATCGAAGGCTGGAGTGGTCGAGCGGAGAATGATACCCGCTCGGGCGGGCTGAGGTGCAGGGGCGGAGCGCGCCCTCAGTGCGGCCCTGCCGATCCCACCGATCGCGCGTTCCCGCGCACGAGCTCGACCCGGAGTTCGGTCCACCCGTTGAGTTGATAGAACGCCACGCGCACGTCGTGCCGCCCGGGAGCGATGATCGCATTCATCACCTCGGAACCACCGGGCTCGTTCCGCTCCATGACGAGCCTGCCGTCCACCCAGACGCGCGCCGCGTCGTCGCTGATCACGCGCAGCGCGTGTTCGCCCTCTGGCACCTCGACGGTCGTACGCGCGTCGAGCGCCCAGCGCTCCTGCGGCAGGCCGAAGCGCGGGCGATACCACTGATAGTCGAGCCTCGCCTCGCGCCGTGTCATCACCGGCGCGCCCGCGACGATCGCATCGAGGTGGCCCGCGGCGCGGTGGGGATCCTTGAGCGTATCGCTCCACGTGTAGTAGCGGACGTCCCACGTCATGCGCGGTTCACGGCGTTCGAACGCGAAGCGGACCGGCGTGCCGGCGGCGGTGCGTTCACCGCGCGGCGTGACGGTCGCGGCGCCCATGTACTCGAGCGTGACGGCCCAGTCGTGCTCGCGGTCGGCATGCGGACGTACGACGAGCGTGTCGCCGATCGTGCCCGCGCGCGCGGAGACGCCGCGTACGCCGTCCATTCCCACGACGCGCCAGCGTCCCGCGGGCCCAAGCGTGCGCAACGGCACCGCATCGCGCAGCGTGTCGACGGGCCAGAGCTTGGGCGACCGCCAGTCGAACGGACCCCACTCGTCGACGACGATCGCCGTACGGTCGCGACGCGGCCAGGACGCGGCGAGGCTCGCGGAGGGCGTGCCCGCGAGGCTCGCGCCGAGCGAATCGACAGAGCGGATCAGCGCGGCTGCCAAGCGGTCGTACTCGGAGCCGAGCAAGGCGCGCGGATCGCACGGCGCGCCGGCGGTGGTGCGGCCTGCCGCGGCTCGCCTTTCGGTGGTGCGAGATGCCGCGGCGCGACCTTTGGTCGTGCGAGCTTCCTCCGCGCGACCTTCTGCCGTCGCGTACTGCGAGTCACTCGCGACGACGCGGTTGCGCGCCGAGTCGATCGGCGCCGTCTGCGTGACGCGCCAGGTGGTCCGGTGCGCCGTGAACGAGTTGTCGGTGATCCGATAGTCGCGACTGCGCGTGTCCCGCTTCTTGGGATAGACCCAGTCCGACGGCTCGATGGCATTCGCCCAGAGATAGAGCGCGGTCGTATCGCCGGCGAAATCGTTGCGCGTGATCGCGTTGTCCTGTCCATGCTCGATCGCGATCGCGATGCGGTTGCGCGCGAAGCAGTTTCCGATGATCGCGCTCTCGTAGCTGTAGCCACCCCAGACGCCGTGGTCGTTCCCTTCCACGATGTTGGCGACGAAGCGGTTGCGGCTGAAGGTCGCCTCGATGCCGTTGGTGGGCGCGAAGGAGAAGTCGTTGCCAAAGTAGAGGTTGTCGTTCGCGCCGCCTTCGCCGGTGTCCATCGTCTGCTGACCGGCCCAGAGGAAGAGCCCGTCACCGCCATGCGTCACGGAGTTCCAGGCGACGATGTTCTGGCTGCTCTGCTCGTACATGAGCAGTCCGGCCGAGTCCTGCCCGCGACGGTACCAGCCGTGCGAATAGCCGCGCACGTTGTAATCGATGCGGTTGCGCACGAGGGCGTTGCGGCTCGAGCGGTACATGCCGACGCCGAGCCCGGAGTTGAACGAGAAGATGTTGTCGCGCACGATGACGCTGTCGGTCCGCGTCATCAGCAGCGCGTTCATCCCCTGTTCGGCGCGGTTGTTCCGGATCACGCCACCCGTCACATCCTCGAGGTAGATCGCGGCGCCGAAGCGCATCCACTCACGCTTCTCGTTCTGGTGGAACGAGAGCCAGTCGACGAGGCTCTCGTGCCCCACGAGCGAGAAGAGTCGCGGCTTCCAGTTGTGCGAGAGGTCGTTCTCGACGAGCGAGAGTCCGCGCGTACCGCGCGCGAGCACGGCGATACGGTACCCGCGGATGGTCGCGCCTCGGACGGTCACGTCGCGTCCGCCGTCGATGCGCACCGCGATGCCCTGTCCTTCATCGGGCAGCGCATCAGGGGCGGTGCCCATGAGCCGCACGCCGCGCATGTCGACGATGATCCCCTCGCCCCGCACCGTGATCAGCGCCGAGTCGAGCGAGGCGCTCGCTGGCAGTCGGTAGGTCCCGGGCGCGATCCGCACCGAGGAGGTGATCACCATGCCACGCGTGAGCGGAACGGTGGGCTGCGCCTGTGCTTGGCGAACTGCAACGACGTTCACCACAGAGGCCCAGAGGACACAGAGAACGGCGAAGCGCGTTGTGCCTCTGTGTCCTCTGTGCCTCTGTGGTGACTGGAGTCGCAGTTCATCGATGATCACAGATGTCTCCGTGGAGGAACCAGCAGCGCCCCGAACAGCAACCCGGCCGTCAACGCGAGCAACGCGCTCAGCACGGCCACGAGCGTATCGAATCCGACGGTGTAGTCCTTCTCCATCACGAACCCCAGCGCGCGGAACCCCACGCTCCCCGGCACGAGCAGCATGATCCCCGGCACGCGCACGAGCGCCCCGGGACGTTCCGCGATCCTGCCATAGAGATTCGAGAGCGCCGCCATCGTGAGCGACGCGAAGAACACGCCGCCTGCGAACGTGCCGTCGGCGAAGCCGAGCCAACTCCCGGCGACACGCGTGAGCACGTAGCCAAGGATCGCCGAGGCCATCACGAGCGGCACGTCGCGCTGCGCGGCCTGGAAGAGGATCGCGAAGGAGCCCGCCGCCGCCACTGCCGCGACGATCTCGACGATCTGCGGGAGCGCCACCGGCACGGCCTGCGGCGCGGTCCAGCCGATCGCGGTGAGCACCTGCGTGGCCGCGACGCTGCCGAAGGTGAGCTTGAGCAGCACGGTGAGCGCGCCAGCGAACCGCGTGGTGCCGGTCACGAGCTGCTGCGTCGCGAGTTCGGTCACCGCGGTCGTGAGCGAGAGACCCGGCATGAGCACGATGAGCGCCGCGACGATCACCGTCTGCAGCGAGAGCGGCGCGACGAAGTGCGCGAAGACGGTCGCGAGCGTCGTGGCGACCAGCGCTGCGATCGCCTCGCTCGCCGCCGCGAGATGCGGACGCGTCGCGCTCAGCAGGACGATCCATCCGATGATCAATCCGAGCACGAACGCGACCGCGATGTCGAGCCAGCCCGTCCCGAGCAGTCCCGCAACGGCCGCCGAGGCGAGGCCGAACGCGCCGACCGCCTGTACGCGCTGGCCCGTGGTGACCGGCCGGTCGAGTGCGCGCATGGTGTCCCACGCGTCCTCGACGCGCTGCCGTCCGGCGATCACCTCGTCGGCGATCTTGTCGAGTTGCACCAGCGCGCGGAGGTCGATGCCTCCGGGCTCGAGCCGCAGCACACGGGTCTGCTGCGTGCTGTGCATCACATCGTCGTCCGAGAGCGAGAGCAGCAGACCCGTGGGGGTGGACCAGACCTCGGCACTCACATGCAGGGCGCGAGCGGTCGCGCGCACGGCGCCCTCCAGTCGCTGCGACGACACGCCGGCCAGATGCAGCCGGCGCGAGAACTCGGTCAGGAACCGGACGCGGGCGGCGAGGTCATCGTCGCTCCGATCAGTGCCAGCCGCGACGCCCCCGCTCACTTGGCGCGGATCAGGATCAGCTGCTGCTGCGGCGGCACGATGTACTCCGCGCCGGTCGCAGTGATCACCACCATCTCCTCGACCGAGATCGTCTTCGATCCGTTCCCCCACACGCCGTCGCCGCCGGGCAACGTCCAGGCGAAGAAGCCGTCGAAGGCGAACGTCATGCCCTCGCGCAGGGCGCGCGTCTCGCGGCGGTTGAGTCCGGGCCCCGCGTCATGCGCCCAGTAGCCGACGCCGTGCCCGGTGCCCCACGGGACACTCGCCGAGCCGCCGGCATTCATCAACGTGCGTTGCGCCGAGTCGACCTGCGCGCCGCTTACGCCGGGACGCATCGCACCGAACGCGGCGCGCCCGCCATCGCGCCCGCGCTCCCACTTGCGCTGTACGTCGGCGGGAGGCGCGGTCTCGCCGGGACGCAGCACGTATGCGAAGCGCTGGATGTCGGTGACCCAGACGCCATGGACCTTGACGCCGAAGTCGGTCTGGATCACGTCGCCGTACCCGATCACGCGATCGCTCGCATGCGAGTGGCCGCGATCGGGACCCGAGTTCACGCTCGGGTTCTGCGCGGGCGACCACCCGTCCTCCACGCCGAGCTCGCGCATGCGGCGCTTGAGGAATGCGGCAAGGTCGGAGTCGCGCGTGCGCCCAGGCACCACGGTCGCGTACGCCTCCTCCTCGAGCCGCGCCGTCAGCGCCGCCGCGCGTCGCATGATCGCGACTTCCGCAGGCAGCTTGATCGCGAGCCACGACTGGATGAGGTCGTGCGAGGGCACAAGGCGGGCACTGAGCGCGGGGCCGAGTGCGCGCTCGAGCGCCGAGCGCTGCGTGTACGAGAGCCCGTCGGCGATGCCGCTGCCACCGCTGTTGATCGCGATACGCTGCGGGTCGGCGGCGCGCAGTCGCTCGGCGACCGCCGACGCGAGGCTCTCGAGTCCGCCTTCGTACACCACCACCGAGTCATGCCCGCCGAGCTCGCGCAGTGCGATCGCCTCGCCGAAGCCGGCGAGCATCACTGAACGCACGCCATCACGCACCCCGTCGCGGTCGCGGTCGCGGTCGCGGTCGCGGTCGCTCGTGGTGATGAACAACACCGCCGAGGGAGCGCCGGCGTTCTCGCCGCCCACGTGCAGCGCGAGCGGATCGTTCGCGTTCTCGCGCAGGAAGGTCACCCACGCCTGAACATTCACATCGCGCATCACCGCCGGCAGCAGGCGCGCGATGCGCTCCTTCCGTATCGCCGGCCACGGATTCGGGCCGGAGAACGCACCCGCAGCGGCCGGCGCCCGGCCCTGCGCACCGATTGCTCCAGGCACTACGGCGAGCGCGATGGCCGTGGCGACGGCGATGAGCACGGGGCGCGCGCGCCGCACGCCTGAGATGCTCCACCCTGCGACATCAACGAACGCCGTGCGACCGCCGGCTCGCCGTCCCCGCATCAGCGCATCGCCCCGACTGCGGGCTTCATGTTCCACTCGAAGAAGTTCCAGACGCGGTTCCACGAGTCGATCTGCTCGGGCGAGTCCTCCTTGAGCAGCGTCGTGCGGTTCACGCGGCGGCTGAAGGTATGCCCCACACTCGACGGTCCGGGCGTCGGATCCCAATAGATCTTCGTCTCCGCGAGGTGCGGCTTGCGCGCGACGAGCGCGTCGACGAGAGGACGCGCCTCCTCGAAGTTCACATCCTCGTCGTTCGATGCGATGTGCACGAGCAACGGACGCGAGAGGCTGTCCACGTGGTAGTACGGCGACCGCTTCACGTACTCGGCGCGCTGCTCGAACGGCAGTCCGCTCAACTCGCGCTGCGTCGAGAAGCTGCGCTGATAGCCCGGGCCCTTGAACGAGAGACGGAAGATCAGGTTGGTGACCGGTACGATCGCCGCACCGGCGACGAACTTCGTGCGCTCACCGCGCATCATCAGGAGTGCGGTGATGAAGCCGCCGTGGCTCCAGCCCATGAGTCCGATGCGGGCCGGATCGACCTCGCTGCGCTTGAGGAGGAAGTCGTATGCATCCTCGACGTCGTCGAGTTCCTTGCCGCCGTAGTCGATCGCGTTGTGATGCGCCTCGCCATAGCCCGTGCTGCCGCGATAATCCGGCGCGACGACCACGTAGCCCTTCTGCGTCGCCTCGATGATGAACGGCAGGTAGTTCTGGTCCCAGTTGCCGTGCACGCCACCATGCACCCAGACGAGGGCGGCATGCGCGCGCGCACCGCGCGACTGCAACGGCGCGAAGACGTACACCGGGATGTCCATGTCGTTGTGGCGGCTACGGTACGAGGTCTTCTCGTAGCGCATCACGCCGCGGCTGCGCGCCCCGAAGATGCTGTCGGTGCGCGCCTTGCCGGTGATCGCCTGCGCGAAGTTGGCGGTCGGATGATCGGCGTGCCGGTCGCTCACGTAGAGCGCAGAGGCACGCGCCGAGTCCATGGGCACCTGCTGGCGCGGCCGGGCAGTCGGGCCTGCGGGAGCCTGCGCTGGGGCCTGTGCCTGGAGGTTCAGGGCGGCGAACAGCGCGGGAACGATGATTGCGAAACGCATGGTGCGTGGGGTTGGAGGTTCCATGGCGCTACGCAACAGGGCGGCGCGCCGCTGGCTCGGCCTCTGAACTATGGCATGATCTCATGCGATCCGAAGAATCGGCTGCGCGTTCTCTTCGGTCTCCCACGCAACTCGGTGTTCCGCACACTCTTCTTCGACGCGCTCGGCGCCGGCGCCTGGGCGGCGATCGTCAGCTGGGTCGAGACCGACCCCTGGCGCGTCGTCGTCGTGCTCGGGCCCTCGCTCCTCAGCATCCTCGGGATCATTCTGGGCCTGCTGCAGGCCATCGACGACGTCCTCGGCGGCGGCGCGCGGTTCCACAACACGCTCATCCCGTTCAGCCATTCGAGCTACACAAGCGGTTCGTGGTGCTCTACGCGCTGATCATGCCGTTCGGGCCCGTGCGCGAGTTCGGATACGGCACCGTGATCGCGTCGATGTTCACCTTCTTCGCGACGCTGGGCCTCGAGCTGCTCGCCACCGAGGTGGATGAGTCGTTCGGCACCGACATCAACGCCCTGCCGCCCGACACCATCGGCGGCGTGATCGCGCGGGATGCGAAGGCGATCCTCTCCGGATCCTGAGCCCGGGGCCGCACTGCGTCCACCACAGAGGCACAGAGGACACAGAGGACCGCACCGGCTCTCGCCCCGCCGTTCTCTGTGTCCTCTGTGCCTTTGTGGTGACCGCCGTTGCAGTTCGCCGCCACCACCGGAAACTCAACCCAACCGCATCACCGGCTCCACCACCACCGCCCCCCTGAGCGAATTCGCCACATAGCACTGCTCGTGCGCCGAGTGATGCATGGCCTCGAACTCCTCGACCGAGGGCGCGCGTTCCTTGAAGGTGACCAGCGGCCGCAGCGTGAAGCGCGTCATCGCGTCGCGCCCCTCGGCGTTCTTCTCCATCTCTCCTTCGGGCGAGTCCTCGTACGACTCCACCGTGAAGCCCGCGCGCGAGGCGATCGAGAGGAAGAAGAGCATGTGGCAGCCAGCGAGCGCCGCCACCAGCGCCTCCTCGGGATCGATCGCCGCCGTCACGTGCCAGGGCGCGCGCACCGAGTGCGGCGACGCCGAGGCCGCGATGCTCACGCCCTCGTCGAACGTCCAGCGATGGCCGCGCGAGTACTTCTGGCGGAGGAACTCGTCCGCGCCGCGGGCCCATGTCACTTTCGCGAAGTAGGTCGACATGTGAGGGGCAGAAGTGAGAGGTGAGATGGGAGATGTAAGAGAACTACAGTGTGCGCCCAGTCATTGAAAGCAGGGAAAGTCGTAGGGCCGCCCGAACGGGCGGCCCCCTTTCATCCTTCAGCCTTCATCCACCGCTCATCGCCGCGCCGTCGAGCACCCGAACACCCCGAACCGCGCCAGCACCCGCTCAAGCGGACAGAACCCCGTGATCGACGACTGGAACAGATTGAACCCCACGAACGCCGTGAACCCGAACCAGCCCGGGTGCACGAAGTACCCCAACGCCACCGAGAGCATGATGAACACACCGGCGATCCGCCGGATGATCCTGTCGTCGCACATCAGTCGTATCTCCTAGAAGAATCGTTCGATCGGCATCACGGCCAGGTGCAGCCGTTCGCCAGGGGGGAGTGCTTCCGCTTCCTGCTCCAGCGCCACCGCGATCGCCTCGGCGTTGGGCGCCGGGACCACGCTCATCACCACCGTCGTCTCGCCCGGCCAGGCGCGCGTGCCCTCGTGGCGTCCGGTCGCGCCCGAGCCGTGCCCGCCGGTGTAGCTCGTCCAGGCGTGCACGTCGTGGCGTTCGAGGATCTCCTCCACACGCTTCGGGCTCGGCCCGCTGTACATCAGCACGAACATCTTCATGGTTCAGCCCTCCGCGGCAGTGATCTGACGGCGGCGCAGTTCCCAGTATAGGAGCGGCACCACCACCATCGTAAGCAGGGTCGCGACCACCGCGCCGCTCATCAGCGCGACCGCGAGGCCCTGGAAGATCGGGTCGAGCACCATCACCAGTCCGCCCACCACCACCGCCGCAGCCGTGAGGGCGATGGGCCTGAAGCGCACCGCGCCCGCCTCCATCACCGCCGCGCGCAGTTCCACGCCGCGCGCCTCGGCCAGCTGGATGAAGTCCACCAGCAGGATCGAGTTGCGCACGATGATACCCGCGAGCGCGATCATGCCGATCATCGACGTCGCCGTGAAGAAGGCGCCGCTCAACGCGTGCCCCGGCAGGATGCCCACCAGCGTGAGCGGGATCGGCGCCATGATCACCAGCGGGATCGTGAAGCTCTGGAACCAGCCCACCACCAGCACATAGATGAGCAGCAGCACGATCGCGAAGGCGATGCCGAGGTCACGGAACACCTCGATCGTCACCTGCCACTCGCCGTCCCACTTGATCGCCACTTCGTTCAGCGTCTCGGGCGGCGTGGAGTTGTAGATCCTGATCGGCTGCCCGTTCACCCGCATGGTGTCGATCACCTCGTTCATCGCGAGGATCGCATACACCGGCGCTTCGACTTCATCCGCGACGTCGCCGGTCACGTAGATCGCCGGACGCTGGTCCTTCCGCATCCGCACGCTCTCGCGCACGCCGTCCACCACGGTCACGAACCGGCCGAGCGGCTGCGGCCCCTGCATCGTCGCGACCGGTACGCGCAGCAGCGCCTCCACTGACGTGCGATCCGACATCGGCAAGCGCGGCACGATCGCCGTCGCCTCGCGCGCAGTGGTCGAGGCCATCAGCCCGACCGGCGCGCCCGAGAGCGCGAGGTACAGCGTCTTCGTCACCTGCTCGACGTTCGCACCGGCAGCGGCCGCGCGTGCGCGGTCCACCTTGAATGTGCGACGCGTCTGCGCGTCCTCGATCGTCCAGTCCACATCCACCACGCCCGGCGTCGCGAGGAAGACGTCGCGCACCTTCATCGCCGCCTCCAAGCGCGTCGAGTCGTCGCCCGCGTACACCTCGGCGACGAGCGTCGAGAGCACCGGCGGTCCCGGCGGGATCTCGGCGACCTTCGCGGAAGCGCCGTACTTCGTCGCGATCTCCACCACGCCCGGACGCACCGCGACGGCGATCGCATGGCTCTGCCGGTCGCGCTCGCCCTTCGGAAGCAGGTTCACCTGCACGTCGGCGACGTTCGCGCCGCTGCGCATGAAGTAGTGGCGCACGAGGCCGTTGAAGTTGAACGGCGCCGACGTGCCCGCGTACACCTCGGTGCTGCGCACCTCGGGCACGGTGAGCAGGTAGCGCGCGATCTCCTCGGCGGCCGCGGTCGTCGTCTCGAGCGTCGTGCCCTCGGGCAGGTCGAGCACCACCTGGAACTCGCTCTTGTTGTCGAATGGCAGCATCTTCACCTGCACCGCGCGGAAGCCCACGAGGCTCACCGACAGCAGCAGCAGGCCGACGATGCCGGCGTAGAAGACGTTGCGGCGCTTCGGAGCGTCCATCAGCGCGCCCATCATCTTCGAGTAGAACTTCCCGAACTTCGTCTCCTCCTCCGCCTCGTGCCCCGTACGATGCACGTCGGCGGCGTGCGCCGACTTGCTCACGTGGCCCTTGAGCAGGCGGTACGCGAGGTACGGCGTCACGATGAACGCCACTGCGAGCGACGCGAGCATCGCCACCGAGGCGCCGATCGGGATCGGACGCATGTAGGGGCCCATCATCCCGCTCACGAACGCCATCGGCAGGATTGCCGCGATCACCGCGAAGGTCGCGAGGATCGTCGGATTGCCCACTTCGTCCACGGCGTCGACGCTCGCGACCTCGGGCGAACGGTCGCCCATCTTGAGGTGGCGGTAGATGTTCTCCACCACCACGATCGCGTCGTCCACGAGGATGCCGATCGAGAAGATCAGCGCGAAGAGCGTGATGCGGTTGAGGGTGTAGCCGAGCGCGTAGTACACGAACAGCGTCAGGGCGAGCGTCACCGGCACGGCGACGAGCACCACGACCGCTTCGCGCCAGCCGAGGAAGATCCAGATCAACAGCGTGACCGAGAGCGTGGCGATGATCAGGTGGAGGATCAGCTCGTCCGCCTTCTCACCCGCCGTCTCGCCGTAGTCGCGCGTCACCTCGAGCGTCACGTCGCCGGGGATCAACCGCTCGCGCGCCTGCTCCACCCGCTCGAGCACCGCATGACTCACCGCGGTCGCGTTCGCGCCCTGGCGCTTGGCGATCGCGAGCGTCACGGCATTGGCGCCACCGGTCGTCGAGTCCTGATGCGACACATACGTCAGCGGCTCGCCGAATCCTTCGCGCACCGTTGCCACGTCGCGCACCGAGACCGGCGCGCCGCTGCGCGTGCTCACGATCACGGCCCCGACTTCCTCGGGAGTCCTGAGGGCGGAGCCCACGTCCACGCGCACGACGTCGCCGCCGGTCGAGACCTCGCCGGCTTGCAGGCGCGCGTTCGCACCGGTGAGCGCGAGCGCCACTTCGGCGGGTGTCACACCGCGCGCGGTGAGGCGCGCCGGATCGAGAAGCACCTCGACCTGCTTGGCCTGCCCGCCCACGATGAACGACTCCGCGACCTCGGGCACGGTCCGGATCTCTTCATCGAGATGCGTCGCGATCTGCCGCAGCGTGTTCGCGTCGACCACGTCGCTGAACAGCGTCAGCGCGAGGATCGGCACGTCGTCGATCGAGTGCGGCTTCACCATCGGCGGCAGCGCGCCCGGCGGCGCCTGGTCCATCGCTGCGGCGAGCTTGGCATGCACCTTGGTGATGCTGCGTTCCTGGTCCTCGCCCACGTCGAAGCGCACGGTGACCATGGCGAAGCCGTCGCCGCTCATCGTGTACACGTGGTCGACGCCGGGGATCTCCTGCATCCTCTTCTCGATCGGGCGCGCGATGCGCTGCTCGATCTCGGCCGGGCTCGCGCCCGGGAGTGCTGCGATCACGTCGATCATCGGCACCGAGATCTGCGGCTCCTCCTCGCGGGGAGTCGCGAGCATCCCGATCATGCCCACCGCCAGCGACGCGACCGTCACCAGCGGCGTGAGCTTGGAGCGCAGGAAGGCCTGCGCGATCCGTCCAGAGATGCCCATTAGTTCGTCCCGTCCGTGCCGCGGCGGACCACCTGCTCACCGGCGCGAAGACCGCTCGTCACCTCGATCAGGTCGCCGACCCGTGCGCCCGTGCGGATCCAGCGGCGCGAATCGCCCTTCTCGGTGCGCACGATCACGCCGACGAGGTCACCTTCGTTCGTGATCGCGTCGGCCGGGATGGCCAGCGCGCGGTGTGTGCCCGCGCTCAACTGCAGAGTGGCCGCGCTGCCCGCCATGAACTCGCCCTTCGTGTTCGCGACGATCGCGTTCACCGCGTACAGGCTGCCCATCGCGGGCACGACACCTTCGATCCTCGCGGTGCCCGGCCGGCCCTCGATGAGCACGTCGAGCAGCTGGCCCGCGCGCAACGTGCGCGCCGCTTCGGGCGTCACGTGCGCAGTGAGGCGGAGCTGCGAGTCGTCCTGCACCGTCACGATCGGGGCGCCCGGGGCCACGAAGGCGCCCGGATCGACGAAGCGCTGCGTCACGCGGCCGTTGAACGGCGCGCGCACCTCGGCGTACGAGCCGATCGCCTTCACCTCGGCGCCGGCCGCGCGCGCCGCGCGCAGCCCGGCGTCGGCCTGCGCGAACTGCGCCTCGGCCTGCTCGAGCATCGCCTTCGGGGCGGCATCGTCCGCGAAGAGCGCGCGCATGCGGGCCACGTGCGCCGCAGCCTGCGCCTGCTGCGCCTCGGCCGCTTGCACCGACGCGGCCACTTGCTCGGCCTTCGCGTTCACGTCGCGCGCGTCGAGCCGCGCGAGCAGCTGGCCGGCGCGCACCACGTCGCCTTCTTTCACGAGCACTTCGGTCACGCTCGCCATCAGCTTGGTGGAGAGCACCGCCTCGCGCATCGGCGTCGCGGTGCCGTCGGCCTGCATCACGTTCGGCAGGAGCGTGTCGAGCACGATCGAGACGAGCGCATCGCTCGCGACGACGGTCGTCGGGATTCCTGTTGCCGCGCTGCGCGCGGAGCCGTTGGAGTCCTTCGCGTCGCCGGTCTCGCGCGCCTCGCTCACACCGCAGGCAGCGGCGCCCGCGAGTGTCGTCAGCGCAACGATCATGTAGGTCGTCTTCTTGGTGCTGCTGGTCATGGTGGTCATGGTGTTCATCTCAGCGCTGGGCGCGGTCAGAGTTCGAGGGCGTGGTCGCGCTGTCGAGCGCGGTGAGGAACGAGGGGTCGCTGCCGAGTGCCTGGCGGCGTTCGGCGGCGGTCACGAGCAGCTGGTAACGGGCGAGGGAGAGGCCAAGGCGGCTCTGCGTCTCGATCGCCGAGGCTTCGAGGAGTTCGGAGATCGTGCTCAGGCCGCCGTCGTACTTCCGTGCGACGATGCGATGCGCTTCGGCGGACTGCGTGACCCCGCGCTCGGCGATCTCGAGTTGCAGCAGTGCGACCTGCAGCGCTTCGCGTGTGCGGGCGTTCTCGAGCTCGGCGTTGGCGGAGGCGGCCTCGTGCTGCGCCGTCGCCGAACGTGCGCGGGCGTTGGTGCCACGCACCTCGGCCACGTCGTTGGCACCGGCGAAGAGCGACCAGGAGGCCATCACGCCGGCGGTCCAGGCGCGTTCGTTGGCGAAGAACCCGTCGGCGTCGTTCCAGTCGTAGCGGGCGAAGCCGTTGACGCGCGGCAGGTACGCCGACTTGGCGCGCCAGGCGTCGGCCTGTGCCGCGCTGAGTGCGAGCGTCGCGGCCTTCACGTCGGCGCGCGCACCGAAGGCGCGTTGTGCGGTGTCGGCGGCGACGAGGGCCCGGATGGCCGCGGCCTCGGGCAGTGCGTCGGGCAGTGTGTAGGTCGCAGCCGGCTCACCGAGCAGCACCGCCAGCGCACGCACCGCGTGCGAGGCCTCGCCAGCGGCGGCGAGCCGTTGCGTGGTGATCTCACCGGCGCGCACCTCGGCGAGGAGCGCGTCGGAGCGGGTCACGAGACCGGTGTCGGCGAGCGCCTTGGCTCGGGCGACGTGCGCTTGGGCGGCGCGTTCGGCGGCGACAAGCGTCGCGCGCTTCTCGGCGGCGAGCGTCGCACCGAAGTAGGCGCGCACGACGTCGGTGCGGGTGCCGCCGCGGGTCCACTCGGCCACGGCCGACTGTGCTTTGGCGGCGTTGCCGGCGGCGGAGCGCCCCATCCAGGCGTCGGGGTTGAGGATCGGCTGCTCGAGCACGAGGCCGCCGGACTTGTTGCCGATGGCCTGCGGGAAGTTGAGCACCGTCAGGTCGAAGTCCGGCGCCCCGAGCCGTCGCTGGCTCAGCTTGGTGCCGGTGACGGCGATCGGATGATCGCTGCGGACGAAGCTTGCTTCGACGCGGACCGAGGGCAGGATCCCGCGGTACGGTTGGAGCGCCTGCGCCGACTGGGCCTGGGCGGACGCGTGCGCGATCCGGTTGGCGTAGGCCTGCGCATCGGCCCGCGTGAGCGCGTCGCGCAGCGTGAGCTGGGCGGCGGCCGGCGTGGCGAAGGCGAGGAGGGCGAAGGCGAGCAGGGAGTGTCTGGTCATGTTTGATATAGTGTTTGGCTATACAACGATACAGTTATATAAGCACATCACGGGACCTTCCGCAAGGGGCG
>JAYTNC010000263.1:0-1853 GCA_043748515.1 Gemmatimonadota bacterium
TGCTCGTGCAGGACGGCAACGCGTTGCAGCGCCGCGCCGACGCGACGCAGTCTGGGGATCCGGTCGCGGCGGCAGCGTTCTTCGAGCGGGCGGACTCCACCTTCGCGAAGGCCGAAGCGCTCGATCCCAAGTGGGTCGAGCCGATCGTGCGGCGCGCGGCGCTCGCGTACCGAAGGTCACGGCTCGTGCCGCGCACATCGACCGCGGTGCGGCCGTGGGTCACGCTCGGACTCGGGCACGCCGATCGCGCGATCACGCTCGTCGCGGACGATGCCGATGCGCTCGAGATCCGCGGCACGCTGCGCTACTTCGGTTTCCTCTCCGGCATGTATGACGACGCCGCGGCGGCCGAGGCGATCAAGCAGGCGCAGGCCGATCTCGAGAAGGCGGTGGGGCTGAATCCGATGCAGGCGGGTGCCTGGGCGTCGCTGAGTGCGGCCTACAACCAGATCCCGGCGAAGGGCCTCTCCGGCGTGATGTTCGCCGCGCAGAAGGCGCTGGAGGCGGACGAGTTCCAGGCGAATGCCGTGCTGGTGCGCGGACGGCTCGCTACGGCGGCCTATGACAATGGTGACTACGACGCCGCCGACGGCTATTGCCGGGATCTCGAGGTCCGCTATCCGGGGCAGGCGCGCAGCATCCGGTGCCGGCTCTACCTGCAGTCGATGCCGGGCGCGCCGAGCTTCGACATCGACCGGTCGTGGCGTCTCACCGACTCGCTGGCGCACGCACCGGGTGCAGGCGACACGACGCTGGCCCGCCTCACTGGGAGCATCTTCACGGCTGCGACGATCGCGCGAGCGAGCGTCGCGCTGAAGTCGCCGGCCCTGGCGGACAGCGCGCGCCGCGTCGCGTTGCGGTCGGAGGGGGACGCTACGATCGACAAGCCGCGCGAACTGATCTACTTCGCCGCGGTGGTCTCGGTGATCCTCGGCGATCGTGACGAGTGGGAGCGCCGGCTGACGGCGTACATCGCGGTGAACCCGGCGGTCCGGGGCACGACGCTCGCGAAGGACCCGGGGTGGTGGTTCCGACCGATCGCGGAGACGCCGGAGTGGAAGCGTCTGGTGAGTTCCGGACCGTAGCGTGCCCGCCACAGTAAGGACCGGCGATGCCACAGGCCGACGCAGCCACGTTCGAAGACCCCCGAAAATACCCGAAAATGCCCGAAGGGCGAGCTAGAAATGTGTCATGACGCACGCTGGCATATTCCGTCGGGCGGCACCGGATTTGCCCATATATACCGCGATATCTGCCGTGTGCACGTCGAGATCGGTTAACTCTCCACCCGGAATCACCATGCTTCGTCGCGCGCGCCTTCCCATCGCTCTCCTCACGCTGGCTACCGTCATGGTCGCTTGCACGGATCGCCCAGCCCCGACGGCGCCGCTGTCGATGTACCGGTCCGACGCCAGCGCCGCGACCGGCACCTGCACCACGATCGCCCAGCTCACTGCGGCGGTGAACCAAGTGTTCGGCGCCGGCTCACCCGACGCCAACTCGGCGCTGGGAAAGCTCAGCAACGTGGACAAGAAGCTGAAGAGGAATGACATCGCCGGCGCGCAGGACGCCGCCCGCAATCTCATTCGGTTCATCCAGGAGAAGGCCGCCTCGTTGCCCGGCGAGCAGTACGTGCCTCAGCTGATCGCTTCCCTGGAGTGCTACGTCGGCATCACGGACGACACCTTCCTGGTCTTTCCGTCCGACCAGCCACAGGTCCTGATCTCGGACGACGGCACCGCGGGAATCTTGCTCCCTGCGCAGCCGGTCTCGGAGCCGACGCTCATCACGATCACGATCCTGCCCGATACGACTACGGGCTTGCTCGACACGAAGCTCGACAAGTATCCCGG
>JAYTNC010000264.1:0-5497 GCA_043748515.1 Gemmatimonadota bacterium
GCCTCGATGCTCATGCGCCAGCGGTCGCGCACGAGCGCGCTCCCCTGCGACTGACTCGCGCGCGGCGGCGTGCGCGTGCCCTCGCGTGCGCCGAAGCTCCCGCCCAGCGCGTTCGCGGGAGCGGTCATGGGGCGACGGACGAGTGGAGCGCGAGACGACGGAAGGTCGCGCCGCGGTCCTCGTAGTTCGTGAACATGTCGTAACTGGAGCAGGCGGGAGCGAGCAGGACCACGTCCCCGGGCACAGCGAGCGCGCGGGCACGATCGACGACTTGCCCGAAGGACGATCCGAGACGCTCCACGGGCACGTGGGGTCCGAGATCGGCCTCGATCAGCGCCGCCGACTCGCCGTAGGCGAGCACGACCTTCGCATGCGCCTTCACGGCGTCGAGCATGGCCGTGTACGGCTCGCCCTTGTGTCGTCCGCCGAGCAGGAGGACCGTGGGGCGCGTCATCCCCTCCAGCGCGACCTTCGCCGCGCCAATGTTCGTCGCCTTGGAGTCGTTCACCCAGAGCACGCCATTCACTTCGCCGACCGGCTCGAGGCGGTGCGCGATCGCGCGGAAGCTCATCAGCCCCGCGGCGAGCTTCGCCCGCCCCTGCGCCGTCTGGTCCGCCGGGCAGGCGTGCCACACGGCGAGCAGCGCCGCGAGCGCGTTGGCGACGTTGTGCGCGCCCATGAGCGGCAGCAGGCGGCGCTCGAGGAGCGGCGCGCCGCCGAGCACGAGCTGCTCGTGCGCCGCATCGTACCACGCGTCTGAGCGCTCGTCGGTGAGCGAGAAGCGCTTCGCCACGCCCGGCACCGCGGCCGTGCGACGCATGACCTCGGCGTCGTCGGCATTCACCACGCGGAGGCTGGCGTCGGTGGCATTGCGAAAGAGCAGTTGCTTGTCGGCGTAGTACTCCTCGAGCCCCGCGTACCGGTCCAGATGATCGGGCGCGAGGTTGGTGAGCACCGCGACGGTCGGCGCGATCGACGGCGTGTCGTGCAGTTGGAAGCTCGAGAGCTCGATCACTATCCACGCCGGCTTCTGCCCGGAGAGCGCGACCGCCGAGAGGGGCGTGCCGATGTTCCCCGCCTCGACCGTCTCGTGGCCCAGCGCGCGCAACAGGTGCGCGATCATCGCGGTCACGGTCGTCTTGCCGTTGGTGCCGGTGATGCCGACGTACTTCGCGTCCGGCATCGCCAGGAGCGCGACCTCGATCTCGCTGATCACCGGGACGCCATGCGCGCGCGCGGCGGCGAGCGGCGGCGCGGAGGGCGGCACGCCGGGCGACACCACGACGCAGGCCGCCGCCGCGATCCGCTCGAGGTCGTGACGTCCCGATTCCGCGTCGATCCCTTCTCGCGTGAGCGTTGCCGCGGTCTCTGCGACCGCCGCGCCCACGCCCGCATCACTGACGTACACCCGAGCGCCGGCACGCACGAGCAGCCGCGCGACCGCCGTGCCGCTCGCCCCGAGCCCGATGACCGCGATCTCGCCGCGGGCCGAGAGGGCGCGGAGGGCGTCGGTCACCGGATCTTCAGCGTCGAGAGCGCGAGGAAGGCACAGAGCGCGCCGAGGATCCAGAAGCGGATCACCACCTGCGTCTCGGGCCAGCCTTTCAACTCGAAATGATGATGGATCGGCGCGCGGAGGAAGACGCGGTGCGCCTTGGCGTACTCGACACCGTGCCGCGCCTTGCGCCACTTGAAGACCGTGCGCTGGATGATCACCGACATCGTCTCCGCGACGAACACGCCGCCGACGATCAGTACGAGGAACTCGCTCTTGAGCAGGATCGCCACCGATCCCAGCGCGCCGCCGAGCGCGAGCGAGCCGGTGTCGCCCATGAAGACCTGCGCCGGGTGCGCGTTGTACCAGAGGAAGCCCACCGCCGCGCCGAAGACCGCCGAGCAGAAGATCGTGAGCTCGCCCGCGCCTCGGAGGTAGAAGATCTGCAGGTACTCGGACGCGTCGACGCGGCCCATCATGTACGCGAACATCGCCATCGTGAGCATCGCGATCGCCATGAGCCCCGACGCGAGGCCGTCGAGACCGTCGGTGAGATTCACCGCGTTGCTCGTGCCCGTCATCACGAAGGTGACGAAGAGCGGGTACAGCAGCGGCACGGTCGGGATGATCAGCATGTACTTGTAGAACGGCAGCGTCGTCGACGCACCGGGCAGGTCGTTGAGCGGGATCTGCCAGAGATAGATGCCGAGCGCGAGGCCGATCGTGACCTGACCGGCGAGCTTGTACCGCTCGACGAGCCCCTCGTTCACCTTCCCCTCGCGCTTCTGCTTGAGCTTGAGGTAGTCGTCGAGGAATCCGATCGCACCCATGAGCAGCGTCACGCCCAGCGCGAGCCAGACGTACTTCGAGTCGAGGCGCATCCAGAGGAGCGTCGAGCCCGCGACCGCGGCGAGGATGATCAGTCCGCCCATGGTCGGCGTGCTGCCCTTGCCGGCGTGCGAGTCGGGTGTGCCGGCGCGCACCACCTGATGGATCTGCATCCCCTGCAGCCAGCGCAGGAAGAGCGGCCCCACCACGAAGCAGAAGAGCAGCGCGGTGATCGCCGCGCCGGCCGAACGGAACGAGATGTAGCGGAAGATGTTGAATCCGCTCACCTGCGTCTGCAATGGGAGGAGGAACTCGTAGAGCATCAGGCGCCTGCCCAGGTCGTGAGGATCGGAACGAGTCGCTCGAGCTTCACGCCGCGCGACGCCTTGAGGAGGATCGCTGCGTCGGCCGCGAGGCGCGGCTGCAGCTTGGGCCAGAGATCGTCGACGTCGGCGGCGGTGATCACGCGCGCGTCGCCGGGCGCGAGCGCTTCGAGCGCGGGCGCGAACTCGCCGATACCGCACACAAGGTCGTGCCCCGCCGCGAGCGCGGCCTCGGCGATCTCCCGATGCGCGCGCGGCGCATGTGCGCCGAGTTCGCGCATGGTGCCGAGCACCGCGACGCGCTGCCGTGTGCCGCCGATGTCGCCGAGCAGCGCGAGCGCCGCGCGCGCGGAGCCCGGGTTCGCATTGTACGCATCGTTGAGCAGCAGCGCCTTGCCCAGCGCCGAGACCGCCGAGCGCATCGGCGGCGCGGGCATCTGTGCGAGGCCCGCGGCCATGTCACCCGTGCTCAGGCCGAACTCGCGACCCACCGCGATCGCGAGCGCGGCGTTGCGCAGGTTGTGCGTGCCGCGCAGCGGGACTTCGAGGCGCGTGCCGTCGATCTCGATCCAGCCGCGGCCATCCTCGTGCAGGCCATGCGACGGCGGGAGAACCGGCGCGATCGTGCGGCCCGCGCGGCGCGTCGCTTCGTCCACCACCGCGGGCTCGCCACCGGGCACCACGGCCACCGGCACCTGATCGGTGAGCGAGATCTCCTCGGCCATCACGCCCGCGAGGTCGCCGAGACCCTCGAGATGCTCTTCCTGCACCGTCGTCACCACCGCGAGATCGGGATGGATGATCTCGCGCAGGATCGCGATCTCGCCCGGCTCGTTGGTGCCCGCTTCGATCACCGCGACGTCGGCCGCGTCGTCGAGCGCAAGCAGCGTGAGCGGCACGCCGATCCGGTTGTTCAGGTTGCCGGTCGTCGCGTGCACGGTGAGGCGGCTGCCGAGCACGGCCTTGAGCAGTTCCTTCGTGCTCGTCTTGCCGTTCGATCCGCCGACGGCGATCACGGGCCGGCCCCAAGCGAGGCGGCGGTACCGGCCGAGCGCGCCGAGCGCGATCAACGTGTCGGGCACCTCGAAGACCGGCACGCCGAGCGAGGCGGCGCGGCGCGCGTCGTTCACCACGAGCGCGGCGGCTCCGGCGGCGACGGCCTCGCCGAGGAACTCGTGCGCGTCGAAGGTATCGCCCTTGAGCGCGACGAAGCACTCGCCGGGCCGGAT
This sequence comes from Gemmatimonadota bacterium, assembly GCA_043748515.1. GTDB lineage: Bacteria > Gemmatimonadota > Gemmatimonadetes > Gemmatimonadales > Gemmatimonadaceae > Pseudogemmatithrix. The sequence goes on from JAYTNC010000264.1 coordinate 3,876, forward strand.
CGTCCGCGTGTCGGTCGTGATGCCCGCGAGCGGCCGGCCGTCGGAAGGTCCGCCGCCGAGCGCCTGCGCAACGCGGGCCAGGGTCCAGAACGGAGAGGCGCTCATCGCGGAGACCTCCAGCGCGAGTCCTTCAGCAGGTCGTGCACGATGGCCTTCTCGTCGAACGGGAGCGTGGTCGTGCCGCGGATCTGGTACGTCTCGTGTCCCTTCCCCGCGAGGAGCACGAGGTCGCGCCCGGGCTCGGCGAGTTCGATCGCGTGCGCGATCGCCTTGCGGCGGTCCTCGATGCGTTCGTAGGTCCCCGGCTTGAGCGGCGCGCAGATCTCGTCGAGGATCGACTCGGGATCCTCGGTGCGTGGATTGTCGCTCGTCACCACGAGCAGGTCGGCATGCGCGCGCGCGGCCTGTGCCATGAGCGGGCGCTTGCCGCGATCGCGGTCGCCGCCGCAGCCGAAGAGCACGATGATCCGCCCCGGCGTGAACGGGCGCAGGGCAACGAGCGCGCGCGCGAGCGCGTCGGGCGTGTGCGCGTAGTCGCGCAACACCGCCGGATGCTCGTGCAGCAGTTCGAGCCGCCCGGGCACCTGCGGCGCCTTGCCGAGGCGGGCCGCGACCTCTTCCACGCCATGACCGAGCGCGATCGCCGCCGCGGCCGCGCCGAGCGCATTCGCCACGTTGAAGTCGCCGATCAGGGGGAGCTTCACGTCGCCCATCGCGCCGCCGCACTCGAGCCGCCAGCGGCTGCCACGCGGCTCGAAGTGCACGTCGGTCGCGCGCACGTCGGCTCCGCGCACGTCGGCTCCGCGCACGTCGGCGGCGGGGGACAACAGACCGAAGCGCAGCGTGCGCGGCGCCGCGGGCAGCGTGTCCCACGCGCGGTCGTCGGCATTCACCACGGCCACGCCCTGCGCCGTCAACAGCCCCACGAGCAGCGCCTTGGCGGCGCGGTACGACTCCATGTCGCCATGGTAGTCGAGGTGGTCGCGCGTGAGGTTGGTGAAGACCGCGGCGTCGAAGCGCACGCCGAGCACGCGCTGCTGATGCAGCGCATGGCTCGAGACCTCCATGGCGACGGTGCGCACGCCGCTGTCGACGAGCGCGCGCAACAGGCGCTGCAACTCGATCGGCCCCGGGGTGGTAAGGCCTTCTCCGCCCGGCAACGCGGCGCCCTCGCTGCCGATGAGCACGCCGAGCGTGCCGATGCTCGCCGCCGGTGCGCCCGGCTCGTCGAGCAGGTGCCGCAGGATCCCGACGGTCGTCGTCTTGCCGTTGGTGCCCGTCACGCCGACGAAGCGCAGCCGCGCGGCGGGCTCGTCGTGGAAAGCGGCCGCGGCGACAGCGGCCGCGACACGGCTTTCGCGCACGATCAGCGCCGGCAGGTCGGTGCCAGTGGCATCCTCGGCGATCACGAGCGTCGCGCCGGCGGCCGCGACCGCGGGCAGGAACGCGTGTCCGTCACGCACGCTGCCGCGCACCGCGACGAAGCAGGTGTGTGGTACGACGCGCCGACTGTCGTCGGTGATCGAGAAGATGCTCGCGGGGAGCTCGCCGCGCACATCGACGAGTTGACCGGCGCGCTCGAGGGCGTCGCGCACGCGCGCGGCCGGCGCCGGAATGCTCAC
>JAYTNC010000265.1:0-1742 GCA_043748515.1 Gemmatimonadota bacterium
GACCGAGTTCGACGCGCTGCACTTCCGCTCGATCGGTCCCGCCGTGATGTCCGGCCGCGTCGCCGACGTCACCGTCTACGAGAAGAACCCCGCCCTCTACTACGTGGGCACCGCGCACGGCGGCGTCTGGAAGACCACGTCGAACGGCGCCATGTGGACCCCGCTCCTGCAGCACGAGGGGCTCATGTCCGTCGGCGACGTCGAGATGTCGCAGACGAATCCCGATCTCGTGTGGGTCGGCACCGGCGAGTCGAACAATCGCCAGTCCACCAGCTGGGGCGAGGGCGTCTACAAGACGACCGACGGCGGCGCGACCTTCACGCACATGGGACTGCGGAACACCAAGCACATCAACCGCATCCTGATCGATCCCGCGAACAACGACATCGTCTTCGTCGCCGCGACCGGCCCGCTCTGGGGCCCCGGCGGTGAGCGCGGCGTCTACAAGACCACCGACGGCGGCCGCAACTGGCGCCTCGTGCTCGCCGGCGATCAGGACACCGGCGCGAATGACATCGCGATGTCGGCAACCGATCCGCGCGTCCTCTACGCGAGCATGTACCAGCGCCGCCGCACCAACTGCTGCATGAACGGCGGCGGACCCGGCAGCGCGCTCTTCAAGTCCACCGACGGCGGTGAGACCTGGAACAAGATCGTCGGTGGCGGCTTCCCCTCCGGCGACCTCGGCCGCATCTCCGTCGACGCCTTCCGGCAGAACGCGTCGATCCTCTACGCGACCATCGAAGCACCCACAGTCACGCCGCTCGACTCGGGAAAGACCGGTCTCTGGCGCTCCGACGACGCCGGCGCCAACTGGCGCAAGGTGAACAGCGCCAACCCGCGCCCGATGTACTTCTCGCAGGTCCGCATCGATCCCACCACCGCCGACCGCGTCTACCTCGGCGGCGTCGGCATGCACATGACGATCGACGGCGGCAGGACCATCGAGGCCGATGCCGCGCGCGTCACGCACGACGACGTGCACGCCATCTGGATCAACCCCGCCAATCCCGAGCACATACTCACGGGCAACGACGGCGGACTCGCGGTCTCGTACGACATGTCCAAGACCTGGACCTTCATCCCGAATCTCCCCGTCGGCCTGTTCTATCACGTGGGCTTCGACAACGAGATGCCGTACAACATCTGCGGCGGCATGCAGGACAACTACAACTGGTGCGGACCCAGCGCCTCGCGGCACGCCGGCGGCATCTACAACTACGACTGGTTCCAGATCCTCGGCGGCGACGGCTTCGTCGCCATCCCCGATCCGCGCGATTCGCGCTGGGTCTACACCGAGTCGCAGGACGGCAACCTCATCCGCCGCAACGTCGTCACCGGCGAGTCGCGCAGCATCCGTCCCAACCCGACCAACGTCTCCCCCGCGCCCGCGCAGGGCGAGGCCGCGTACCGCTTCCACTGGGACACGCCGCTCATCCACGGCACGCAGCCCGGCGTGCTCCTCGTCGCCGCCAATAAGGTCTTCCGCTCCACCGACCGCGGCGACTCGTGGGCCGTCATCTCGCCAGACCTCACGCGCAACGGCAATCGCAACGACTCCACGATGTTCGGCGTGAAGAACACCGACATCCGCATCGCGCGCAACGACGGCATCCAGGTCTGGCCGGCGATCGTCTCGCTCGCCGAATCGCCCAAGCGGTCTGGCGTGATCTGGGCCGGCACCGATGATGGTGTCGTGCAGGTGACGCGCGACGGTGGCAAGGCATGGACCGACGTCACCG
>JAYTNC010000266.1:0-3929 GCA_043748515.1 Gemmatimonadota bacterium
GATGTCGTCCTTGGTCTCACCCTCGAGCTCGAGCTTGATCGCATCTTCGCTGAAGAACTCGCGCAGTTCCATCTCGGCGGATCCCGTGCTGGTCAGTGCTGATTGCTGTTCCGCTGCCATCAGCCGGATGACATCGTATGGAATCGCGGAAACTACCCGGACGCGCGTACGCTTGTCAAACGTCGGCGTTGCTTGGAGTTCCGCGCCGCGATAACTTTTCAGGATGTCGTTTCCGTTTCCGCTTCAGGCGACCGTTCCGCTGTATCTGGCGCCCATGGCGGGCGTGTCGGAGTCGCCATTTCGCCAGCTCTGTCACGAGCACGGCGCCGATGTGGTGGTCACCGAATTCCTGTCGGCCGAAGGCATTCGGCGCGAGAATGAAGCGACTCTCCACAAGCTGTCCTTCGGAGCGGGTGAGCGGCCGATCGGCGTGCAGATCTTCGGTGCGGATCCCATTGCGATGGGCGAGGCGGCCCGCTTCGTGTCGGACGTGTTCCAGCCCGAGTACATCGACATCAATTTCGGATGTCCGGTGAAAAAGGTGGTGCGTCGGAACGGCGGCTCCGGCTGCCTGCGCGACCTCGATCTCGTGCAGCGGGTCATCCGCGCCGTGGCGTCGTCCACGCATCTGCCCGTGACCTGCAAGATCCGGAGTGGCTGGAGCGAAGAGATGCGGGATCCGGTGACGATCGCGCTCAGGTGCCAGGACGCGGGAGCGCGCGTGATCGCGTTGCATCCGCGCACGCGCACGCAGATGTACTCCGGCCACGCGCACTGGGACGAGATCGCGGCGATGAAGGCCGCCCTCGACATCCCGGTGATCGGCAACGGCGACATCAAGACCGCGCACGACGCCTTCCGCATGCGACAGGAGACCGGCTGCGACGCCGTGATGATCGCGCGCGGCTCGTTCGGGCAGCCTTGGATCTTCACGCAGGCGCGCGCGCTGCTGAACGGCGAGCCGATGCCGCCTACGCCCGGCGTGGAGGAGCGGTTCCGGATCGCGCTCGAGCATGCGCGCATGGTGCAGGACTACGAGCACGATCCCGTCGGCGCCGCGCTCGAGTTCCGCAAGCACCTCGGCTGGTACGTGAAGGGCCTTCCCAACTCGGCCGATCTCCGCCGGAAGCTCCACGCGGTGAACTCCTTCGGCGAGGTCGAGGGGATCTTCGCCGAATACCTCGCGAGCGGCTGGATGAGCGAGGTCGAGTCCGCGTGAGACGCGATCGCGTCCGGGCGCTCCTCGCTGAGGTGGCGGCAGGACGTCTCGAGGTCGAGTCGGCGCTCGGCCAACTCGACGACGCGCCGGTGGACGACCTCGGCTTCGCGACGGTCGATCAGCACCGCGCGCTGAGGCAGGGATATCCCGAGGTCGTGTTCGGGCAGGGGAAGACGCCGGAGCAGATCGTTGCGATCGCGGAGCGGCTCGCGGCGCACGGCGATGGTTTCCTCGTCACGCGCGCGGACGACGCGTCTCGCGCTGCGCTCGCGGCGCGCTGGCCCGCGGCCGAGCTCAACGCGATCGCGCGCACGGCGCTGCTGCGCGCCGAGTCGCCGCGCCCGCGCGGCACTCGCGTCGTCGCGATCGTCACGGCGGGGACGAGCGACCTGCCGGTGGCCGAGGAGGCCGCGGTCACGCTCGACGCCACCGGGCATCCGGTGCATCGCGTGACCGACGTCGGTGTCGCCGGCATCCATCGCATCCTCGCGCGCCGCGAGACGCTGCACGACTCGGCCGTCGTGATCGTCGTCGCCGGCATGGACGGGGCGCTGCCGTCGGTCGTGGGCGGGCTGGTGCGCTGCCCCGTGATCGCGGTGCCGACGAGCATCGGTTACGGCGCGGCCTTCGGCGGACTCGCGCCGCTGCTGACCATGCTCAACTCGTGTGCGGCCGGCGTCACCGTGTGCAACATCGATAATGGATTCGGCGCGGCGGTGGCGGCGGCGCGCATCCTCGACGCGATGCGGCCGTGACCGGGGCGCTGCTCGGGTTCGCCGCCGGCGCGGTCGCCGTGATGGTATTGCGGGTCCTCCGATCGCGCGGCAGGCAGGTCGCGCAGCGCGAGCGCCACTCCGGCGCCTTCGGCGCGATGCCGAAGGACCGGACCCAGGAGTCGCTGCTCGCGGCCTTCCGGCCCGACGAACTGCCCGATCCGTCGGATGCGCTGCGCGAGGATCATCGGATCATCGCCGACGCGCTGCGCGACATCGCGAAGCAACGCGGCGCGGCGGCCGCGGTGCTGTGGTCCCTCGATGACTCCGTCGGCGGCGTCGCTTCGCCGATCGCGTCGAGCGCCGACGACGCGCGGTCGGGAGTCACCCCCGCGCGGCTGCCGATCGTGAGCGTCTCCGACCGCGAGCGGATCGAATGGGCGGCGCGCAACGAGATGCTCTCGGTCGACCAGGACACGACGACGCCGCAACTCGCCGTCGCGCCGCTCGACGCGGCGGGTCAACCTGGGGCGCTCAGTCTGCATTTCGAGCCCGGCACGATCGTCGGTGCGGAGTCGCTGCGCGCCGCGATCGTGGAGCACGCGCGGACCATCGCGTCGTGGTACGGCCTCGTGCGCACGCGCTCCGACGTCGCGCGGCAGAACTTCCGCTTGCGCGGATTGATCCGCACGGCGGGAACGCTCCAGGCGACCCGCGATCCGCTCGAGCTCGAACGGCTGCTCGTCGGCGACTCGCTCACCGTGTCGGGGGCGGAGTGGGCGGTGCTGGTGCGCTGGGACGAGCACTCGCGCACCGGTCGCGTGCGGTCCGCGACGGGCGACGCACTGGCCCTCGGCGTGGACTTCGAGCAACTCGAGATCACCATGGACTCGCTCGTCGGGCAGGTCTGTTCCGACGGCCGACCGCAGGTGTTCGCCGACGCGAGCGCCTACACGCGCGGCGCCGACCGCGTGTTCGGCGGGCCGTCCCCGCTGGGGCCGATCGGTTCGCTGATCGCGGTCCCGCTGCGGCGGGGCGAGCAGGAGCGTCCGTTCGGCGCGCTCGTCTGCGGGCATCACGACGTCGCCGCGCTGCGCGCGATGGAGGCGCGCAACGCGAAGAACCTCGCCGTGATCGCCGCCGGTGCGCTCGAGACCGCGTGGGAGGTGGACACCGCGAGGCGCAACGCGCGCACCGACCCGTTGACGGGGCTCGCCAACCGACGCGGCTTCGACGAGCGCTACGCGCAGGTGGTGCAGGAGACCGATCGCTACGGTGGGACGGCGGCGCTGATCCTCGTCGACGTCGATCACTTCAAGCGCGTCAACGATTCCTACGGGCATGACGGCGGCGACGCGGTGCTCGTCGCGATCGCCGACGCGCTGGCGGACGGTCGGCGCACGGTGGACACCACCGCGCGACTCGGCGGCGAGGAACTCGCGATCCTGCTGCCGCAGACGGACGCGCGCGGCGCCCGGGAGGTGGCCGAGCGCATGAGGACGCGGATCGAGTCGCTCGTGGTGCGGACGTCGGCGGGCGAGGTGCGCGTGACCGCGAGCTTCGGCGTCGGCGAGTACGCGGCGCGCGCCGGGGAACCGCAACGCGTGGTGGAGCGCGCGGATCAGGCGCTGTATGCAGCCAAGCGGAACGGCCGCAACCGGGTGGAAGTCTCGGCCTGAACGACCTGATGGCCGGGGTGGGCAGGGGCTTGCCGGGGTGGGCAGGGGCTTGCCGCGGTGGGCAGGGGCTTGCCTGATTGAACAAATCCGCCCGGCGGGGTATCATTCCCTCGTAGTCCGGGGGCGACCGGTTTCGATTATGTAGGTGGCTCCGTGATTGCGCGCCCAGGTCTTCGGGTCCCTGGTAAAACACTCGGAAAATTTCCAACTGCGAATAACAACTTCGCTCTCGCTGCGTAAAGCTTAGCTTTACCCAGCAGTGCCTGAGAGGTAGCCCCGCCCGAGGCGGCACTCAGGTATCGAAAATTCGGGCTGGCT
>JAYTNC010000267.1:0-2429 GCA_043748515.1 Gemmatimonadota bacterium
GCGGTGGGGATGGGGAGCTCGGCGGCGACGATCGGCCGTCCGATGGTGTCCAAACGAAGGGCGCGCATGGCGAGTATTCAGAGGATGGAAGACGCGTGAATATGCGCACTCCGTCGCCGGCGCGCCCCACTGCCGGTAGATTCTCGTCTCACTCCATTCCGAATCCGGGACCCCGCTGATGCACCTGAGCCGATTCACGACCTCTGCCGTCGCGCTGCTGCTCGCCGTCCCCGCGCTCCGCGCGCAGGACCGCCTGCCCTCGATGCCGGGCGCCGAACGCTACGCCATGATGGCGCCGCGACTCGCCACGGCGATCAAGAGCGGCGCGATCACGCCGACCTGGGCGGAGGACGGCAAGTCGTTCGAGTACACGCGCGACGGCAAGCGGTTTCGCTTCGATGTCGCAACGCGGCGACTCACGGACACGCCGGCCGCGGCCGCCGCCGCGAATGGCGCGCGCCGCGCGGGCGGCCCCGCCCGCGGCCGTCAGTTCACCGAGGCCTGGACCGCCGACTCGTCGCGCAAGGCGATCTTCAAGGACCGCAACATCTACATCGTGGATCGCGACGGCTCGGGCGAGCGTCAGCTCACGACCGACGGCAGCGAGAGCGGCCGCATCAAGTACGGCACCGCGAGCTGGGTCTACGGCGAGGAACTCGGCCAGGTCACCGCGATGTGGTGGTCGCCCGACGGCAGCAAGCTCGCGTTCTACCGGTTCGACGAGCGTCCGGTGAAGGACTACTTCCTGCAGACCGACCAGACGGCGGTGCAGGGCACGGTCGACATCGAGGCGTACCCCAAGGCCGGCACCGAGAACCCGATCGTCGATCTCTTCATCTATGACGTCGCCGCCGGCACCACGACGCGCGTCGACGCGCGCGACGGCAAGCCCCTCACCGACGCGGTCGTCGGGCACTACGTGTACGGCATCAGCTGGACCAAGGACGGCAGCGAGCTGCTCATGCGCCGCACCAACCGCCGGCAGAACGTGATGGAGTTCACCGCCTGCGCGCCCGCGACCGGCGCTTGCCGCGTGATCGTCCGCGAGGAGTGGCTCGCGAGCTGGACCGAGAACTCGCCGACCATCCAGTGGCTCGCTGACGGCCAGCGCTTCATCTGGGAGTCGGAGCGCAACGGCTTCTCGAACTACTACCTGTACGATCTCTCGGGCAAGCTCATCGCCCCGCTCACTCAGCATCAGACCGAGGTCGCGGGCATCGTGATGATAAACGAGCGCGCGAAGCAGCTGTGGTACTACGCGCGCACCGGCGACAACTTCATGAAGCTGCAGCTCCATCGCGTGGGGCTCGACGGCAAGGGCGACAAGCGCCTCACCGATCCGACCCTGCACCACACGGTGAGCGTCTCGCCCGACGGGAAGTTCTTCACCGACGTCGCGCAGACGCACGACGTCGCGCCGGTCACGCGCGTGATCGACGCCGCCGGCAAGCCGGTCGCGACCGTCGCCGAGACCGACCGCACCGCCTTCGATGCCGCGGGCTTCAAGCCGGCCGAACTCTTCACGTACACGTCCGCCGACGGCACCACGCCGCTCTTCGGTCTGCTGCACAAGCCGTCGAACTTCGATCCCGCCAGGAAGTATCCGGTCCTGTTCTCCGTCTACGCCGGCCCCGCGACCAACGGCGCGCGCGAGACCTTCACGCCGCCCATGGCGATGACCGAGTACGGCTTCCTCGTCGTCACGCTCGACACGCGCAGTGCCGCCGGCCGCGGCAAGCGCGCGCTCGACGCGATCTACGAGAAGCTCGGCGAGGTGGAGATCGACGACCTCGCCGCCGCGTCACGTCACCTGGCGAAGCTCCCGTACGTGGACGGCCAGCGCGTCGGCATCTACGGCACGTCGTACGGCGGCTACGCCTCGGCGCTCGCGCTCATGCGGCACCCGGATGCGTTCGCTGCCGCCTCGGCGAGCTCGGCGGTCACGAGCTGGGACCACTACGACACCATCTACACCGAGCGCTACATGTACACGCCGCAGGTGAACGCGGCCGGATACAAGAAGGGCAGCGCGATGGAATACGCGAAGGACCTGCGCGGACGCCTGATGATCTACTACGGCACCGCCGACGACAACGTGCACCCCAACAACTCGATGCAGCTCATCCGAGCGCTGCAGCAGGCGGGGAAGAACTTCGAGGTGCAGGTCGGCCCCGACGCCGGGCACACCTCGCTCAATCAGCAGCGGATGATGGAGTTCTTCATCCAGTCGCTGGTGCTCGAGAAGTCGGCTACGGTGACGATGAACTGACGGCGCGCGGCGCGCGATAGCGCGCCAGCCAGGCGGCGCTCCACGAGGCGAACCGGTCCTCGCGGAGCGCCGTCCGCGCGTCGGCCATGAGGCCGATGAGGAATGCGACGTTGTGCAGCGCGACCAGCCGGAGGCCGAGCATCTCCTCGGCGACGAAGAG
>JAYTNC010000268.1:0-1977 GCA_043748515.1 Gemmatimonadota bacterium
ATCACCGTCGTGCCGCGCTGATTTAGATTGCGTCGGACGTGAGGCGGGCCTGCGGCCCGCCTCGCGCGCATCCCCCACCTCCGTTCTCCCAGAAGCCACCGTGCGTCTCGCGCTCGTCCTCGCCGCCTCCGTCATTCTCTCGCCGATCGCCACGCCGCAAGGTGACTCGGTGCGTCGTGCTTCCGACACCACGCGCACCGCCAAGCGCGACACGCTGCGCGACACCACGCGCGCCCAGCGAAGCGACACGGCCGCCCGCGCCGCGCGTCCCGCCCGCCCGCGCTCGGCCGAGGAACTCCGTCTCGCGCGCCGCGACTCCGTCCTCGACGCGCTCTGGCCGGTGAAGGGCCCGGCGCCGCTGCCGGGCGCGATCCTCCCCGCGAAGCGGATCGTGGCCTACTACGGCAATCCGCTCTCCAAGCGCATGGGCGTGCTCGGCGAGTATCCGTCGGACCAGATGCTCAAGATGCTCGACGCCGAAGTGGCCGCTTGGGAGAAGGCCGATCCCTCGACGCCGGTCGTGCCCGCGCTGCACCTGATCGCCGTGGTGGCGCAGGGCGATGCCGGCCGCGACGGCAAGTACCGCCTGCGCATGGCCGATACGCTGATCGAGCGCGTCGCGAACTGGGCGGCGACGCGCAACGCACTCGTCTTCCTCGACGTGCAGATCGGGCTGAGCACGCTGCAGGCGGAGCTGCCGCGCCTCGCGGGCTTCCTCGCGCGGCCCAACTTCCACCTCGGCATCGACCCCGAGTTCGCGATGACCGCGGGCGGCATCCCCGGGAAGCGGATCGGCACCTACGACGCGAAGGACATCAACTTCGCGTCGGAGTTCCTGGCCGGGCTCGTCGTGAACCACAAGCTGCCGCCGAAGGTGCTCGTCGTGCACCGCTTCACGCAGCGCGGCGTGACGAACTACCGGAACATCACGCTGCGTCCCGAGGTGCAGGTGGTGATGCACATGGACGGCTTCGGCGCGCCGCCGCTCAAGCGCAACTCGTTCCGCCAGTTCGTGAAGGCGGAGCCGGTGCAGTTCGCCGGCTGGAAGCAGTTCTACAAGGCGCGCAACGACGACCCGCGCACGACGATCGCGGAGATCGTGCGGCTCAACCCGAAAGTCCTCTACATCCAGTATCAGTAGCTACGATGAAGGTTGAAGGATGGAGGAAGAAAGATGGGGAGACGGCCCGCATCGCCCTGCATCTTTCCGCCGTCATCCTTCAGCCTTCATCGCGTCATTTGATGACCGTCACTCCCGTGACCCCATCCGACTGCGCGAAGATCCGCCCGCTCGGATTGTAGAAGAAGATCCGGCGCCTCCGCCCCTCGACGATCTCGTCCGCGCGCGCGAACTGCTGCGCCAGCGCCACCTGCCCTTCCTCGAGGAGCGGGAAGGTCGCGGCGGGATAGCTGACGAACACCTCGTCCGCCTGCGTATCGACCAGCGCGGTCTCGCGCGTGTACTTGACCAGCGCGATCGCCTCCTCGCGCTGCATCGGCGTGGCGATGATGTTCGACGGCACGGTGCCGCCCTCGTAGGTCTTCGCACCGCTACCACCGCCCACGGTCATCCAGACCACGACCACCGCCGCGATGCCGGCGACGCTCCAGCGCACCACGGGCGACTGCCGCATGAAGAGCTCGCGCACCCGGTCGATCGCGACGCCGAGCCCGCCTTCGGCCGCCGGCGAGGGCGCGCGATCACCCGACCAGTTCGCCTTTGAGGCGCCCGTCGACGGCCGGGACGCGCCCGTGGACTGCCGCGATTCCGGCGCATCCGAGGGATACGGCGTGAAACAGTACGGGCACACCCGGCGGTTGTTGCTCTCTTTGTTGCAGACGGCGCAGATCATCCGGGTAATAGAACCCCTCCGCGACGGTGGTTCAACGCCTGCGGGCGATCTGCGGGCGATCTGCGGGCGATCACGCAGGGACGAAGTCGCGCCGCGCCTCGCCCATGCCACCGCCGTCGGTCAC
>JAYTNC010000269.1:0-6479 GCA_043748515.1 Gemmatimonadota bacterium
GTCACCGCCCCCCATCCGCCGGTGAGGAGCGTCGCCAGCGCGGCCATCGACCATGCAAGCGGCGCCCCACGGCGGCGCGCCACCGGACGGCCCGGCGCCGGACGGTCCGGCATCGGCGCGACATGCGGCAGTTCGGGCTCAGGCCGATCGACGGTCGCCAGCAGCGGGAACGTCCGCGACAGCACCGGAGGAAGGTCCACCGAGACCACACCGTCGACCGTGCTCACGAGCGTCGCGAGCCCCGGCGCGTTCGCTGCGACGACGAGCAGCAGGAGCGCGTCGACCTCGCGGAAGCCGGCGACGAGGCGCGGCCAGCGCGCGCTCTCGAGCACGATCCGCTCAGCGACACCGGGGCCGCCCGAGGAGAGGATGAAGATCCGGCCGTCCTCCGAGTGCGGGCGTGCGATCTCCGAGACGGGCAGGCCGTCGCGGATGCAGTCGAGCAGGCCGAGCGCACGCGGGCCTGCATCCGGTGCCGTGCCGCCCAGCGCGGCGAGTCCACCGACGAGATCGGCGATGGCGACGCGTCGGTCGCCGCGCTGTGCGCGCGCGATCGCGAGGGCGACGAGCGCGGCGACTTCGGGATCGCTGCCGATCACGAGCGCGGCAGCGACCTCCTCGAGCGCCCCGGCCGTTCGCGCGCCCTCGGCCGCCCAGGCCTCGGGCGGCACGGGGGCGTGGATCACGGCGCGCCCTCGAACACCCAGTAGGGCAGGCGCGAGGCCATGCCGGCGCGCTCGGCATCGTCGCGCGTGTCGTACGGTCCGAGCACCACGCGCCAGATCGAGATGCCGTCGCGCGAGCCCGCGATCACGCGCGCGACGCGGCCGTCCACCCGGATGCGCTCGGCCATTTCGCGCGCACGGTCCTCGGCCAGGAGCGTCGCGAACGACACCGTCCAGATCTCCCCCTGCCGTCCGCCGGAGGGCTGCTCCGTGCGCGGACGTTCCTCGAGCGGTGGCGGCGCGAGCGGCTGGCTCGTGACGTCGCCGTATCGCGCCGCCATCATCGCCGCGAGCGCACTGTCGGCCGCCGCGGAGTCCGCGGCGTACTCCTCGAACTCCACCGGTTTGTCGAGGCCGGCGGCGCGCGGACGGAAACCGTTCCAGCGGACCTGCAGCCAGATGTCGTCGGCGCCGCCGGGGTAGCGCAGGCGCTGACGCCCAGTCTCGGCGTCCACGTGATACACATCGCTGCCGCGCGACACGAGCACCCGCCCGTCCGGCGTCACGAGCGGGAGGTCGTCGCGCCAGGCGCCGGCGATGGTCGTGATGACGCGCGAGGTGCCGATCGAGACGATGTGGATCGAGTCGGAGTCGGCGACGCGGACGAGCAGATAGTTGCCGTCGGGATCCATTCGCATCGCCAGCGCCGGCGCGGGCAGCGGGATCCGGCCGGTCTCGCGCTCGGCGAAGCGGTCGATCACCCGCAGCGCCGGCCGCGACGTCGCGAGGAAGAGGCGGTCGCCGCTCGGCGTCGCTTCGATCGCCACCACGGGGTCGCTGATGCGCACGTCGAGCGCGCGCGTGAGATCGCGCGTGCGCAACGCGATGACGCCGCTGTCGGTGACGAACCAGACGCGGTCGCCGATCGACGTCCGCAGGATCGCGTCGCTGCGCGGCAGCTCGGTCGAATCGGTGAGGCGCGACTCCGGTGGGATGAGCCGGCTCACCCGCGTGCGGCCGGGACCGTTCTCGATCACCATGAGCGCGCCATCGGGCGTCGGCACGAGCTCGTCGGCGCGGTGCGGCGGCTTCCAGCTCCAGGTGCCCACTGAAGTGAGCCGGATGATGCTGCCCTGCGGATCGAGTCCGAAGACCGATCCGCCCTCGGTGCGCACGACGCCGGCGATCTGCGCACTGCCGAGCGTCTGGACCGAGCCGAGGCGGAGGTCCACCGCGAAGGCGTGACCATCGGTGCCGCGGCCGAGCACGACGCTCTCGAAATCGTCGAACCCGATCAGCGCGACAGTGGCGGGCGTGCGTCCGCTCGAGGTCCAGAGGACGCTGTCGCGACCGGCGCGATACGCGCGCACCACGCCGCCCTCGCGAGGGACGCGCAGCAGGATCGCGTCGGCGCCCACGCCGGTGGGGACCGACGTCGCGGTGAGTCGGGTCTCGCCGCAGGCGACGAGGGCGAGACCAAGAAGGAGGAGACGGGCGGCGTGCACCCGTTCAACCTAGCGGACGAGAGACGTCAGAACGACTGCCCGAGCGTCCAGAACCAGTAGCCACGGTTGAGCGAGCCGTCGCGGGGGATCGCGTAGTCCCAGCGCAGCAACGCGATGTTGAAGAGGTTGAGCCGCAGCCCGAAACCGTAGCTGCGCAGCGGATAGCGCTGCGTGGTGAGGTCGTAGTTGTCGGGCTTCGTGAGCGAGAGCGACTGCCCGGCCGACCAGGCGACGCCGAAGTCGTAGAAGAAGAGCCCGTCGAGTGGCGGCAGCGAGATCGGCAGCAGGCCGAGGTCGAAGCGCCGGATGAGCGGGAACCGCAGCTCGACGTTCGCGAAGGCGACGCGGCTGCCGAGCAACTGCGAGGCGCCGCAGGCCGACTGGTCGAGACTCGTCGTGCCGCAGTCGCCGGCGTAGTACTCACGATCGTAGCCGCGGATGAAGTCCGGGCGTCCGATGTACTTCGGGAACTGCGACTCGTCCGGTCCCACCGAGACGTTCGCCGAGACGCGGGAGGCGAGCGTGAGGAAGTTGAAGAGGATCGCGTCGTACCGGCGGTAGTCCGCCGTGTAGTTCGTCCATGCGACGTTGCCGACGATCCGCTCGATGCCGAAGCGGTAGCGCTGACCGTAGATGCCGCCGGTCGCGCCGAAGAGCGCGTTGTCCTTGACGTACGCGACGAACGGCGACGCGTAGTTGAGCGACGGCGCGTTCACGATCGAGTCGAGGTAGAACCCGGTCGCGTAGCCCGTGGCGTAGTCGACGCCCTGGCTCACGTACATCAGCGCGCGGTCGATGTTGTTGAACGACGCCCCGTACTCGAAGCGCGTGAACCGGTTGATCGGGTAGATCCCGTTGGCGAAGACGTTGCGCGAGATGAAGCGCGCGAGCACCTGCGTCTGCACGAACTGGGTGCCGCTCCCGTTCTGCGAGCCGCCGTAGTAGAAGAAGTACGGCTGCTGCGCGATGCCGGCCTGATACTGGTAGCGCCCGCCGAGGTTGGTGTACTCGGCGTAGAGCTGGGCCTCGCTCACGCGGCCGTTGATCCCGCCGGCGAGCGCGAGGCGCTTGTTGCCGACCATGTCGGCGAGCACGATCGCCGTGCCGCCATACACGCCGCGGCCGAAGTTGTCCTGCGCGTAGCCCACCGATGGGCGCATCACGTACTCGGGACGCAGCGAGCCGCTGTACCGCTCGGTCTTGAACGTCGACGGGTCCGGCAGCGCGAGCGTCGCGCTGTCGAGCAGCGCGGCCACCGACACGCCGGAGGTCTCCGTGCTGGGGAGCACGCCGGTGTACCGGAGGCCGTCGCCGGCGCGGTACACGGACCGCCGGCGCGGATTCGCCGCCGCGGCCGCCAGCGCCTTGGCGCCGGCGATGCTGTCGGACATCGCGCGGGCCATCTCGCTTATTGCCGCGCCGGCGCGCTCGGCGTCGGTGGGAGCGAGGGGCGTGCCGGGACGCGTCGTCGCGCCCGCGGCCACGACGGGCGCAGGACGGAACGGTTCCTTCTTGAGCTGGCGCGGGTTGATCAGGCTCCAGATCGTGAAGTTGCCGTCGTCGTGATACGTGAACGCGAGCTTGTCGGCCTCGCGCGCCCACGACATCACCGGGCTGCTCTCGGTCACCGAGAGCACGCCGCCGACGAACTTCGTGAGCTGGTAGTGCTCGGCGTCGGCCTGGTCGTACAGGAAGATCTGCGGGATCCCCGTCCGGTCGCTGATGTAGGCGAGCGACTGTCCGTCGGGCGCCCACATCGGGTTGAGGTTCTTGCCGTCCTGTCCAGGGATCACCGTCGCCTCGCCCTTCTCGAGGTCGTACAGACTCACGCGCCAAGCGCCGAGGTTGAGCGACGCGAGATCGGTCTGCGGACCGCGCTCGCTCACGAACGCGATCTGCCGGCCGTCCGGCGACCACTGCGGCATCAGGTCGCCGTACGGGTCGTCGGTGAGGCGCGTGAGGTTCTTCCCATCGGCGTCGATGAGGTACAGGTCGGAGAGGCCGCCCTTCGAGCCGCTGAACACGATCTTGCGGCCGTCGGGCGAGAAGCTCGGGCCGATCATCGCCTGCAGCGGGGTGTCGATGCGCCGCGTCACGCGCTTGCGGCGGATGTCGTACAGATAGAGGACGTCCTTGCCCTTCCGCTGCGCCGTGAAGGCGAACACGCGGCCGTCGGGCGAGAAGGCGCCCTGCGAATAGGCGTAGCGCAGTTCCTCGAACTCGGGGTCGAGCGTGCTCTTGGTGAGCCGCGTGATGCGCTTGCCGGTGGTCGCGTCGGCGAGGTAGAGGTCGAGGAAGACCTCCGCGCGCAGCAGCGAGCCCGTGGAGATGTACGCGATCTGCTTGCCGTCGGGCGAGAGCGAGGGCGCGACGTAGATCGGGATGATGCCGCCGGTGCGGCGCGCGTTGAGCAGCGGGCTCGCGACGCGGCGCGGGCGCTCGAGCGTCGCGACCTGCGGGAGGAAGCGCTCCTGCACGTCTTCCTTCCACTCCTCGCCGAGATCCTCGAGGTCCATGCCGGTGTAGCGGCGGAAGGCGCGGTCGACGCCGAGGCTCGGCGTCGCCTGCATCACCTCGCCGATCACCTCGTCCCCCCAGCGCCGGCCGACGTACTGCCAGAGCGCCTCGCCGAACCGGTACGGGAAGTACGAGTTCGGGCGCTCGGTCATCTCCTCGATCGTCGGGATGTCGCCGTTGAGCGCGGCATCCCGCATGATCACGTCGGTGTACGGATGGCGCGGGCCGATCGACAGGTACTCGGCCATGCCCTCGATGAACCAGAGCGGCGGCGAGACCGCGGCGAGTTGCTGCATGCCGTTGCCCGCTCGGCCCTGCGCGAAGATGTCGTACTGGAAGACGTGCACCATCTCGTGCGCGAGCACGTGCTCGGCCTCGCCAAGGTCGCCGGCGAAGAAGAACATGTTCCGCTGGCGGAGCGCGTCGGTGACGCCGCCCGTGCCCTCGCCGAGATCGCCGACCACGTTGTTCTGCGCGAACTCGGTGCGCGACCCGTAGATCAGGATCGGCTTGCGCTCCTTGAACTCGTGCCCGAGCACGCGGCGCAACCGCGCGTAGGTACGCTCCGCCATCATGCCCGTGTAGCGGGCGGCGTCCTTGAGTTCCGGATAGTAGTGAATGTCGAAGTGCTCGGTCTTGAGCACCTGCCAGTCGAACTTCTGGAACTGGACGTGGTTCTGCCCGAAGTAGCTCCCCTGTGCGGCGAGAGGCGCGGCGAGCGGCGCGGAGGTGAGGGCGAGCAGGGCGAGCAGACGGCCGATGCGGGGCATGCGGACTCCCTAGGCGGAAACGGGCACGGCCTGGGCATCGCCCCAGAGCCGTTCGAGCTGATAGAACGAGCGCAGCGCCGGATGGAAGACGTGCACCACGAAATCGACGTAGTCGAGCAGCACCCAGCGGCCGGACTCCAACCCTTCCACGGATTCCACGGTCATGCCCTCGCCCTTCAGCGCCTCGATCACGTGCTGCGCCGAGGCGCGAACGTGGGTGTCGGAGGTTCCGCTCGCGAGGATGAAGTAGTCGGTCATGTCGGTGACCTCGCGGAGATCGAGCATGAGGACGTCGTTCGTCTTGCTGTCGAGGAGGATCTGGGCGGCGTGGCGGGCCGAGCGGAGCACTTCGGGGGCGGCGGTGACCATCGAGTCCGTGGAGGGCGTTAGAGGAGCGAACCCGTTGAGAGCCGAAAGGTTCCGGAGCGCCCGGTTCGGCGCAAGTGAACGACGAAGGCGGCCCCCGTCGGGAGCCGCCTTCGTGTCACACGGACTGCGGGTGAGCCGACCGCGCTCAGCCCTTGATGACCCAGACCTTGATCTCGGGCTTCACGTCGGCATGGAGGCGGATCGCCACCTTGTAGACGCCGAGCGCCTTGATCGGCTCGTGGAGGTCGATCATGCGCTTCTCGACCTCGGTGAATCCCTGCGCTTCGAGCTGGTGGGCGATATCCGCCGTGGTCACCGAGCCGAAGAGCTTGCCTTCCTCGCCGACCTTGGCCGAGAAGGTCAGCGAGACCTCTTCGAGGCGCTTGGCGATGATGGCGGCCGCGTCGCGGCGCGCGTTTTCCGCGGCCTCGAGCCGGCCCTTCTCCAGCGAAATACGCTTCTTGTTCCCCGGGGTCGCCTCGTAGGCGATGCCGCGCGGGAGCAGGAAGTTGCGGGCATAGCCGGACGAGACGTCCACGATGTCACCGGGATGTCCGAGATTGTCCACGGCCTGCCGAAGGATCACTTCCATTGTTCACTCCGAACGTTGGGATCGAGGCCGCGACGCGCGGCGCCAATCGAACCAGGTATCG
>JAYTNC010000270.1:0-12081 GCA_043748515.1 Gemmatimonadota bacterium
GAGATCGGGATCGGCGGGAAGGCCTGACTGATCATCGTGCCGGTCCAGGTGCCGTCGGGGAGCTTCACGAGTTCGAGCACGACTTCCATGTTCTGGCCCTGCGCCACGAGTCCGAGCGTCCACTTGCCGGTCGGGTTGTACTCGGGCTCGGGCGCGGGCTTCGGCGCCGCGGTGACGGCGGCGGGCACCGGCTCGAGGCGCGGCGTGCCGCTGATCGCGGTGGAGGTGGCGGTCGTGGTCTTACAGGCGCCGGCGAGGAGGGCGAGTCCGGCGATGAGCGAGGTACGAAGGCGCATGTGCTGCTCCGTGAGGTTGTGCGGGATCGGGGGCTTGCCCAGGATGGAAAAACGTTAGCGGCGACGGCTCGGATCCGACAGGGCGACGACCACGAAGGGTCGAACCGGTCGGTCAACCCGCCTTCAACCAGCCGGGACGGTCCGGTCGGCGGCCCAGTGGCGGAGTTCGGCGATGCGCTCGCGCATGGTGCCCGAGAGCGGCCGTGTGCCGGCGATCTCTCGGGCGAGGCGCGCCGTGTCGAGCGCGGCGCCCGAGGCGAAGGCCGAGTAGAGTCCGCCGACCACGGCCTGTTCGAGTTCGGCGCCGCTGAAGCCCTCGCTCGCCTCGGCCAGCGCCGCGACGTCCACGCGCGCCGGCTCCTGCTTCCGTTTGCGCAGGTGGATCCGCAAGATCTCGGCCCGCGCCGCCGCGTCGGGCAGGTCGACGAAGAAGACCTCGTCGAAGCGTCCCTTGCGGATGAACTCGGGTGGCAGCTTGGCGATGTCGTTCGACGTCGCGGTCACGAAGACCTCGCGCTTGCGCTCCTGGAGCCACGAGAGGAAGGTGCCGAATACGCGGCGCGAAACGCCGCCGTCGGACTCGCCGCCCGACGACGCGAACGCCTTCTCGAGCTCGTCGATCCAGAGCACGATCGGCGCGAGCCGCTCCGCCGTCTGCATGGCGCGCTTGAAGTTCTTCTCCGAATCGCCGACGTACTTGTCGTAGAGGTTCGCCGGATCGAGCTTGAGCAGCGGCAACCCCCATTCGCGCGCGATCGCCTTGGCGGCGAGCGACTTCCCGCAGCCGGGCACGCCGAGCAGCAGCACGCCGCGTGGGAAGCCGAGCCCGAAGGCCTGTGCGCGCTGTGGATCGTTCACCACCGCGCGACGCGGCGCGAGCCACGCCTTGAGTCCCGCGAGGCCCGCGACCTCGTCGAGGCCCGACTCGGCGGGGTGATACTCGAGCAGGCCGTCCTGCTCCACCGCCTGCCGCTTGGCCGCGGCGACGCGCGGCACGTCGGCCGCGCGCAGGGCGCCGCCCTCCATGATCAGCCGCGTGATCACGCGCTCGGCCTCGTGGAGCGTGAGGCCGACGAGGTTGTTCACCAAGCGCGTCTCGTCCTCGCGGCTCAGCTCCACCTTGAGCGGCATGCGCGCCGAGTACTCGCGGATGAGACGCTCGAGCAAGCGGCGGTGCTCGGCGAAGTCGGGCACCGGGAGGCTCAGCTGCACCGCGAGCGGACGCAGCGCGTCGGGCAGATGCACGCTCGCGCCCGTGATCACGATCGCGCCGCGTCTCGTGCCGAGGTGCGCGACGGCATCCTGCACATGGCTCGCGACGAGCGGATCCTCGAGGTGCGCGCCGAGTCCGCGGAAATGGAAGATCCCCGCGCCCTCGTCGAGAACGCGCGCGAGCGCGAGTGCCGGCTCGGCGGTCCGCTCGATCACCGGATCCGACGCGGTGACGCCGCGCCGGATGCCGCGCGACCGGCTCCACGAGAAGTGGAAGAGCGAGAGGCGGGCCGCGATGGCCGCGAGGACCTGGTCGGCGCGCTCGGGCTCGACGGTATCGAGGAGGATCAGCGCGTGCTTCGAGCGCACGAGCAGTTCGAGTTCCGCTTCCGTATCTTTCACGCGATGCCTCTCCGTGGCGTGGGCGTGAGCCAAGATACGGTCCCGTCGCGTGCCTCGCACGGCGATGCCGGCCGCGCATGGGCGATGCTCGCGCTGCTCTCGCTGGCGGAACTGCTCGGGATGTCGCCCTGGTTCACCGGCTCCGCCATCGCGCCCGAACTCATCGCGCGCTGGGCGCTGACCGAGTCGCAGGTGGGCGGCCTCTCCACTGCGGTGCAACTCGGCTTCGTGCTCGGCACCGCGCTCGCGGCGCTGCTCAATCTCGCCGACGTGGTCCCGGCGCGGCGCTACTTCACGTGGGCGGCGGTGGCCGCCGCAGTCGCGAACGCGGTGCTCCTGTGGGCGCCGGACTATCCGACCGCGCTCGTGACGCGCGCGCTGACCGGGCTCTGTCTCGCCGGTGTGTATCCGCCAGCGATGAAGATGGCCGCGACCTGGTTCCGCGCGCGTCGCGGTCTCGCGGTCGGCATGGTCGTCGGGGCGCTGACGGTCGGCAAGGCCGCGCCGTATCTCTGGCGCGTGCTGCCCGACGCCGGCGTCGAACTCGTGGTCCTCTCGTCGTCCGCGGCGGCCGCGGCGGCGGCGCTCATGATCGCGCTGCTCTGGCACGACGGTCCGTTCGCCTTCCCGTCGCGCCGTTTCTCGTGGGGGCTCGTCGGCGAGGTGCTGCACGCGCCGAGCTGGCGGCTGGCGACCGGCGGATACCTCGGCCACATGGCGGAGCTCTACGCGTACTGGACCTGGATCCCGGCATTCATCGCGGCGAGCGCGGTCGCATGGGCGGGCGATCCCGCTGCGGCGCGCGCGCCCTGGGTGGGAGCGCTGAGCTTCGGTACGATCGCGGTCGGCGGACTCGGGTGCATCTGGGGCGGCCTCGTGAGCGATCGCGTGGGACGCGAGCGGCTCGTGATCCTCGCGATGGCCACGAGCGGGCTCTGCGCGCTCGCGATCGGCTTCGCGTTCGGCCGCACGCCTTGGCTCCTTGCGCCGCTCGCGCTCGCCTGGGGCTTCTTCGTGATCGCCGACTCGGCGCAGTTCTCGGTGCTCGTCACGGAGTCGGTGCCGCCGCACGCGGTCGGCACCGCGCTCACGGTGCAGGTCTGCCTCGGCTTCCTGCTCACGACGATCACGATCCAGATGATCCCGCCACTCGTCGCGTGGGCCGGATGGCGCGCCGCGTTCGCGCTGCTCGCGGTGGGACCGGCGCTGGGCATCCTCTCGATCCGCCGGCTGCAGACACGCACCGCGCGCGAGCTGGCCACCGCGCCTGTGGCATGAGTGCGGCGACGGGCATGAGCGGCAGCATCTCCGCCGTGCTGCGCGCCTTCGAGGACGGCCGGCACCGCGCCGAGTTGTATCGCGCCTGGCGCGTCGGCATCTCGGCGGGGCTCACGCATCCCGCGATCCTGGGCCACATCACCGCGCTCGGCGGCACCACGCGCGAGGTGCATGCGCACCTGCTCGCCGGTACGCGCGAGGGGCGCGGCGTGAGCGCGCTCGTGCGGGCGCAGGCGGGCCTCTTCGAGCCGTTCGAGGCCGCGCTGCTGACGCTCGGTGACGAGAGCGGCACGCTCGACGTGGTGCTCGGCGCGCTCGCGGCCTTCTTCGAACGGCAGCACCGCATGATGCTCGCGGTGAAGAAGCAGCTCGCGTATCCGCTGTTCGTCTCGCTCGTCGCGGTGGTGATCGCGCCGCTGCCGCTCGTGTTCCGGGGACAGGTGCCGGCGTACTTCGCCGCGGCGGGGCTCGGGTTCGTGGCGTGGTTCGCATTCGGCGGATCGGTGATCGCGGGGCGCGCGCAGCGCTACCAGCGCAAACCGATGTTCGTGCGGGCGCGGTTCGCGCGGGCGCTCATGATGACCATCGAGGCCGGGCTGCCGCTCGCGAGAGCGGTGCGTCTCGCCGCCGACGCGAGCGGGGACCCTGCCCTCGCGGCACACGTGGCGCGGCAGGGCGAACGCGCGCTGGGCGCGCAGTCGCTCGAACGGACGCTCACGGGCGCGCCGGCGATGACCCCCGACCTGCTCGCGATGCTGCGCGTGGCGGAGCAGACGGGCGATTTCCGGACGACACTCGGACGCCTCGCGGAGCTCTACGAGGACGGGTTCCGCTGAGTCCGGCGGCCCCCGAGGATCCGCAGGAAGACGAGTCGGGTGCGGCGGTCGCCCCGGTTACATTTCGCGCGTGAACGAGCTCAACCGACCGGCGCTCCGCGCGATCGCCCTTGCCACATTCCTGACGCTGGTCCCGATCACGCTGCTCGTGCCCGGGCTCACCGAGCTCGTGTCGGTGGCGCATGGCGGCACGCGCTTCCAGTCGCATCTCTTCGTCTCGCTGAACCAGCTGACGGGGATCATCGCGGTGCCGTTCGCGATCCGATTGCATCGCAAGTGGCCTGACACGCGGCGATGGATCTTCGCGCTGCTCACCATCGACGCCGTCTCGTTCCTCGGCATGGGCGCGGCCGATTCGCTCGGCGAGCTCTTCGCGTGGCGCGCCGTCGACGGCTTCGCGCATCTCCCCGCCGTGACGTTCCTGATGATCGCGGCCAACCGCGCCGGCGGTGAGCGGCGCGGCGCGGCGCTCGGCGTCGTGGCCGCGGCGCTGATGGTGGGCGTCGGCGTCGGCGCACCGGTGGGCGGCATCCTGGTGGATCGTGATCCCTCGCTCGTGTACAGCGTGGGCGCGGCCCTGCTCGCCGTCGCGGCCGTTGCGGCACTCGCGATCCCGCGCGCGGCCCTCACGGGCGAGGCGCGGCCGCGCTCGCGCTATGCTTGGGACCGCCGGCGAATGGCGAGCTGGATGCCGCTCGCGTACGGCTTCGCCGATCGCTTCCTGATCGGCGTGTTCGTCTCGACGTTCACGCTGTTCCTCACCGAGGTGCATGGGGTGAGCGCGGCGACGCGCGGCATGCTGATGTCGCTCTTCCTGCTCCCGTTCGCCGCGCTCTGCTGGCCCGCGGGCCGGCTCGCCGACCGGGTGGGTTGGTACGGCCCGATCGTGTCGGCGAACATCCTCTTCGGCATCACGTACGCGAGCTACGGGCTGCTGCCCTTCTCGCTGCTGCCGGTGGCGATGGTGCTCTCGGGCGTGCTGAGTGCGCTGATGTTCTCGCCGAGTCTCGTACTGGTGAGCGAGTTCGCGCGGCGCGGTGCGGGCGAAGGGCTATTCGCCGTTTTCCAGGTGGCGGGGTCGTTCGGTTTCCTGTTCGGACCGATCGTCGGCGGGGTGCTCGTCGAGTCGCTGCGCAGTGCCGACGGGGAGCCGGCGTGGGCGATGATCTTCGGCGTGGTCGGGGCGCTGCTCGTGTGCCTGGGGCTGGTGAGCTGGCGGGTGCTGGGGCGGTTGTCGGCCGAGTGGCGTGCCGCGCCGGTGGCGGGCTGAGCCGCAGCGGCGTTCACCACAGAGGCACAGAGGACGCAGAGGACACAGAGAACTACGAAGAAACTCCGTTCGCCGGGGGCTTGAGGCGATGGATACGTCCCCGGAGCCCCCGTGAAGCGCCCGTGTTGCTCTTGCCGTTCTCTGTGTCCTCTGTGCCTCTGTGGTGACCGCCGTTGCAGTTACGGCACTGCCCGCCGCACCGGCCGCCCGCCTTCCTTCCACTCCGCGCGCACCCCGTCGGCGAGCGCCCGCACCGCCTTCGCCGTCGCGTTGATCACGGCCGCGACATGCTCGAGGTCCATGCGGTCGACTTCGTCGTTCACGCCGTGATAATCGGTGTGCCCCCCGAAGCTCGAGATCGTGTGCGCCGGGATCCCTTCGAGCGCGAACGGATAGTTGTCCGACCGCGCGAAGAAGTTCTGCGCCGGCCGCGGATCGGCGATGAGCGCGACGCCTGCTGCAGCGAGCAGTTCACCCATCGTCGAACGCTCGTAGCCGGTGAGCCATCCCTTCCCCGGCCCGCCCGCGACCGAATCAGGCCGCCCGATCATCTCGATCTGCAGGTCGGCGACCACCTGCGCGAGCGGGCGCGGCGGGTTGCGGATGAACCAGTTGGTCCCCGTCATGCCGTTCTCCTCGCCGATGAACGCGACGAAGATCACCGAGCGCTTCGGTGCGCGTTCCTCGCGCAGCTGTCGCGCGGTCTCGAGCATCGCGACCACGCCCGAGGCGTCGTCGTCGGCGCCGTTGAAGATCGAGTCGCCGTCGACCGCGCGCGCACCGCTCACGCCGACATGGTCATAGTGCGCGCCGACGATCACATACTCGTCGCGCAGCATGGGGTCGGAGCCGCGCAGCAGCCCGACCACATTCGATGCCGGGCGTCGCCGGTCGGCGGCGATCGTGTCGAGCGCGGCGAAGCTTCCGGCGAGCGCCGGCCGTTCGGCCCCGCCCTGCTGGCGCGGCGGGGCCATGAAGATCGGCACGCGCTGCTGGAATCCGTCGTCGCCGAGCGGCTCGAGGCCGAGTTGCTCCATGCGCTGGGCGATGATCCGCGCGGCCTTCTGTGCGCCGATCGAGCCAGTGAGCCGGCCCTGCAGGGAATCGTGCGAGAGCGCGCCGAGCCAGCGGCCCGCCTCGACGGCTGTGGTGGCGCGCTGCGCCTCGAGGGGTGACCACAACGGCGCGGCGGCGAGCACCATCGTGGCGAGAAGCGAGCGTGAACGATGCATCGGGGTCGGGGGCTGGGGTGTCGGCGCGTACCCGTGCAGTCTACCCGCGCTCTTGACCGCCGCCAACGGCTCTCTACGTTCATCCCCCATGCCAGTCCCTCAAGCCACCCGCCGCGGTGGCGTCGTGAACGTCCCGGTCGTTTCGTCGAACGTCGCACGCCGCGGCAACGTGTTCCTGCGATGGATCATGATCGGCCTGATGCGCCTCACCGGCTGGCGCTTCACCGGCGCCGACTTCCCGGACGTCAGGAAGTTCGTGCTGATCGTGGCGCCACACACCTCCAACTGGGACTTCCCGCTCGGCATCATGGCGATGTACGCGCTCGGGATCCGCGGCACGTTCCTCGGCAAGGACACGCTCTTCAAGTTCCCGCTCGGATTGCTCATGCGATTCCTCGGCGGCTTCCCCGTGGACCGCAGCGCACGCAGCGACGTCGTCACGCAGACGGTCGAGCTCGTCGAGCGGTCGGAGCGGATCATCATCGTCCTTTCGCCCGAAGGCACGCGCAAGCTCACGCCGCGCTGGCGCTCGGGCTTCTACTGGATCGCCCAGAAGTCGGGCCTGCCGATCCTCCCGATCGCGTTCGACTTCTCGCGCAAGGCGATCCACGTGTACCCGGTCTTCGAGCCCACGGGGGATCAGCAGGCGGACATCGCCGAGTTGCGGAAGCGCTTCCGCCCGGAGATGGCGTTCGATCCGGCGAAGTATGCACCGTGAGAGGCGATGAAGGATGAAAGTGGAGGGCGTCACTTCTTTCTACCTTCATCCTTGAGCCTTCATCCCAGATGGCCGCTCCGGACCGCACGCGGTACTTTCCCCAGATGACCTCCCGCCGCGACTTCCTCCTCGCCCTGGGCACATCCGCCCTCGCGCCCGCCATCCTCGGCGCGGCCGATCGCGCCCACACGCGCCACGAAGCGCGCCTTGATTCGCGGAGCGACATGACCACTGCACGCGCCGGGATCCTCAAGGGCGTCGGCATCCAGATGTACATGATGCGCGACGAGATGAAGGCCGACCTCGAGGCCTCGCTCGCGCGCGTCGCGCGCCTCGGGTACGAGGAGGTCGAGTGGTGGGGCAACTGGGGCCGCACGCCCGCGCAGCTGCGCACCCTCCTCGACGGACTCGGCCTGCGCGCACCGACCGCGCACGTCGGCGCCGAGGCCTTCGCGCCCGCGCGCCTCGACGCGACGCTCGAGACCGCGGCGACGCTGGGGCATCACACGATCATCGTCGCGGGCATGGGCGGTGCCGGACACACCGACGACGCGGACGGCTGGAAGCGCGCCGCCGTTCTGCTCAGTACCGCCGGCGCCAAGGCCGCGCCGCTCGGCATGCGCGTGGGTTACCACAATCATGCCGGCGAGTTCAAGAAGCACGGCACGCGCTCCGCGCTCGAGATCCTCATGCAGGAGTCGGACGCCGCGACCGTGGACGTCCAGCTCGACTGCTTCTGGGCGTTCAAGGGCGGGCAGGATCCGCTCGGCTTCCTGCGCGCACACAAGGACCGCATCGCGCAATTGCATCTGAAGGACGCCGCAGCGGCGTCGCCGCACGCGCAGGTGGACCTCGGCAAGGGAACCATCGACTGGCGCGCGCTGATCTCGACCGGCGTGTCGCAGCGCGTCACCAACATCACGCTCGACATGGACGACCCCGCCGACGCGTGGGCATCGGCGGGGTCCTGCCGCGCGTATCTGCGCGGGCTCGGGTACTGATCGCCACATCTTCGCGATCGGCACCGTCCGGGACGCAGGCGGCGTGCGCTCCATCTTCGGCACGGTGATCTTCAGGATCCCGTTGGTGAACTCGGCCGCGATCTTGGCTTCCTTGACCTGCATCGGGAAGCGGAAGGTGCGCTCGAACGCGCCGTAGCTGCGCTCCCAGAGATGGAAGGTCGCGTCCTTGTCCGGTTGAGATCGCGGTCGATCGCGACGGGAACTTCATGCGTCACCGGTGTCATCGAATCCTCCTGGTGCGTGGCGCTACCACCATGCGTTCGCCGGCCGCCGTGCGCAGTAGGGAGGAGGCACGAACTTCGGTCCGGAGTGCACGGACGGTGAACCCTGACGGATTCCGCTTACACCGTGCATTTTTTCCGCATGCCACAGACCACCTCGCGGGTTCAGTCGCCCACCGTGTATGACGTTGCCATCGTCGGCTCCGGCGCCGGCGGCGGCATGGCCGCCCATCAGCTCACCAAGGCCGGCGCGAAGGTCGTGCTCCTCGAGGCCGGCGGCTACTGGGACAACTCGAGCGCGCAGTACTCGGCGATGCTCAAGATGCCGTACGATTCACCGCGCCGCGGCGCCTCGACGCCCGACCGTCCGTTCGGCGAGTGGGACGCCTGTGTCGGCGGGTGGCAGATCCCCGGCGAGCCGTACACCAAGGCCGAGGGGACGAAGTTCGACTGGTGGCGCGGCCGCATGCTGGGCGGACGCACCAATCATTGGGGCCGGATATCGCTCCGGTTCGGGCCCGACGACTTCCGTCGCAAGACGCTCGACGGACTCGGCGACGACTGGCCGATCACCTACGACGACGTCAAGCCGTACTACGACGAGGTCGACAAGCTGATCGGCATCTTCGGCAGCCGCGAGAACCTGCCCAACGATCCCGACGGCATCTTCCACGACGCGCCCGCGCCGCGCTACTACGAGCACCTCGTCAAGCGCACGAGCGACCGGATGAACATCACCTGCATCCCGGCGCGCCTCTCGATCATCACCAAGCCGCTCAACGGCCGCTCGCCCTGCCACTACTGCGGGCAGTGCAATCGCGGCTGCATGACCAACTCCAACTTCTCGTCGGGCAACGTGCTCGTGCTGCCGGCGCTGCGCACCGGCCGCCTCACGCTCCTCACCGACGCAATGGTCCGCGAGGTGATGACCGGCCCCGACGGCCGCGCGACCGGCGTGGCGTACATCGACAAGAAGACGGGCGAGGACAAGGAGGTGCGCGCGAAGATCGTCGTGCTCGCCGCGAGCGCGCTCGAATCGTCGCGCATCATGATGAACTCCCGCTCGTCGCGCCATCCGCAGGGACTCGGCAACGCGAGCGGCGTACTCGGCAAGTACATCACCGACACCACCGGCACCGACGTCGCAGGCTTCATCCCGAGCCTCGTCGACGTGCCGCGCCACAACGCCGACGGCGTCGGCGGCGGGCACATCTTCATGCCCTGGTGGCTCGACAACACGAAGCTCGACTTCCCGCGCGGCTATCACATCGAGGTCTGGGGCGGACTCGGCATGCCGAGCTACGGCTTCATGGGCGGCATCCAGAACTATCCCGAGGGCGGCGGCTACGGCGCCGGCCTCAAGCAGCAGTACCGCAAGTACTGGGGCGCGACGGTCGGCTTCTCCGGCCGTGGCGAGATGATCCCCAACGCCAAGTCGTTCGCCGAGCTCGACCCCACGGTGAAGGATCGCTTCGGCATCCCGGTGCTCAAGTTCCACTGGGAGTGGTCGGAGCACGAGCTCAATCAGGTCAAGCACATGCAGCAGACCTTCCGCTCGATCGTCGCCGAGATGGGCGGTGAGGTGTGGAGCCAAATGCCAACCAAGGAACAGGGCTACGGGATCGCCAACGGCGGCGCGATCATCCACGAGCTGGGCGGCGCGCGCATGGGCAACAGCGAACGCGACTCGGCGGTCAGCAAGAACTGCCAGGCCTGGGACTGCGACAATCTCTTCGTCGCCGACGGCGCGACGTTCGTCTCGCAGGCCGACAAGAATCCGACTTGGACGATCCTCGCGCTCGCGATGCGCACGAGCGCCTACATCACGCAGCAGCGCAAGGCGGGGGCACTCTGATGAGCGACATGAATCGCCGCGAGGCACTGCAGAACCTCCTCGCCATCCCGGCCGGACTTGCGATCGCGCCCGACGCGCTCGACCGCGCTGCGGCGCATGCGCAGGGAGCGGCCGCGCAGCCGCCGCAGCCCGCCTACCGTCCCAAGCAGTTCACCGCCGACGAGTGGCGCCTCGTGCGCCTCCTCGTGGACTACGTGATCCCGCGCGACGCGCGTTCCGGCAGCGCCACCGACGCCGGCGTCCCCGAGTTCATGGACTTCATGCTCGGCGAGAACGCCGGCATGCGCACCTGGATGAAGAACGGACTCGGCTGGATGAACGCCGAGTGCCGCAATCGTTTCGGGAAGGGGTTCGTGAGCTGCAGCGACGCGCAGCGCCGCGAGGTGCTCGATGTGATCGCGTTCCCGAAGAAGGCCGTGGCCGAACTGAAGCCGGGCGTGGACTTCTTCAACAGCTTCAGGAATCTCACGGCGAGCGGCTTCTTCTCGAGCCGCGTCGGGATCGCCGACCTCGGGTACATCGGGAATCGCCCGGTGGCCACGTGGGAAGGCACGCCCCCCGCGGTGATGCGCAAGCTCGGGCTCTGAGCGCGTCGCCTACGACGCGCTGATCCGCTTCACTTGGCGCCGCGCTCGAGGTCGGCGACGGTCGTCTTCGCGAGGAAAGACGAGATCGACGCGGAAAGCGGCCGCCACAGGTGATGCGCCTTGCAGGGCCGGCCGTCGCTGCAGACGGACTGACCGAGCACGCACGTCTTCTGGCTGCCCAGATCGTCGAACGGCGCGATCACGTCGGCCAGCCGCAGCCGCGCTGCAGGGCGCGCGAGCCGGAAGCCGCCGCCGCGTCCGCGGCGTGAGCTGAGGATCCCCTCGGCCGCGAGCTGGTGAAGGACCTTCGATAGGTAATTCGCCGGGATGCCGAGTTCCTCCGCGAGCTCGGCCGCGCGCGAGGCACGCTCGGGCTGGAGTCCCGCGAGATGCACGACCACCCGCAGCGCGTATTCTGCCGACTGATTGAGCATGTGCTCCAAATGTCGTGAGGTACAGGATCGTTCCCGCCGAACGGACGCTCAGCGCGCGCGTACGCGCACGGGGTACGCTCGCTCAGGGCGAGCGCACGACGAACGCGCCAGCATCGTACGTGACGAGTACCGCCGTGCCGCTCCGGAAGTTCACGACCGTGTCGAGCGCGAGGGCCGGCGGGATCGCGACATGGACGCGGCCGCGCCGCTCCTGCCGCTCGCGGACCTCCCGGTCGTCGCGATCGGCCGGCGCCCCGCGCACGTCGCGCATCTCGCGCATCTCGCGCATCTCGCGCGCGGACGAGGGCTCCTCTACCGCTGCGGCGATCGGGTCCCTGCCTTCGCGCCGCGTGAACGTCACGCGCACGCGATGCTCCCCCTCGACCAGCGGATACCGCCTGAGCAGGAAGATCGGCCGGTCCTGCCTCAGCCCCGAGCCGTGGATCACATCGTTGTCGAGCACCGCATCGTCGACGGTCACGGCGAGGTCGTAGGTGGCCGAGCCTCCGACGCACTCGATCCGGCGCTGCATGTGCGCGGGACGCTCGGCGAGTTCCGCATCCGACAGCTCGCGGCAGGTCTCGATGCGCTCGGGACGGGCGCTCCACGAGAGGCGCAGCTCCGTCGCGCCGGCGGGATTCCACGGCGCGTTCACGCCGGAACTCGCGGCAAGCAGCCAGGCGAGTCCGACCGTGACGGGCAGGCCGAAGGCGATGCG
>JAYTNC010000271.1:0-4395 GCA_043748515.1 Gemmatimonadota bacterium
CGAACACGATCCGGAGTTCACAGTCGAGCGCCTCGGCGGCCTGCCGGAGCTTCGCCACCGAGATCGTCTCGCTCTGCTCGCGCGTTTCGAGATCGAGCACGGACTGCGGTGAGATGCCGAGTCGGCTTCCCATTTGCTTCATCGTCATTCCCAGTGCGCTTCGAATGGTCCGGATCCAACCACCTCGGGGAGCTTCCATTGAAGGGAAGTTCCTGAAGCGGGCATCGAGTTGCCTGCGTTGGAGCTCGCGCGCGTTCGAGGACTGCTTGGGGGTCGCTCGTGGCCTTTTCATCATGCTGTAGCCTTAATATTGGTTGATGCACATCATGCTACAGATTTACTTTCCACCAGTCAATATCAGGCCACAGCCTTACTACCATCGCAGCAGAATCTGTGATCGGGAACCCGGCGCAGACTCTCCTCCCCCCAGCGACTGGCGCCCTCCACCGGCTCAGCCGTACACTCCCTGACCCGCCCCTCCCCGAAATCCGCTCTCGGAGCCGCACCCGATGCCCCAGTCAGCCGTCCGGCGCGCGCTTGCCGCGCTCGCGTTCGCCGCCCTGCTCTCGCCCGCGGCCACGACCGCTCAACTCCCCGTCGCCGCCACGCCGGCCGCAGCCACCGCGGTCACCCAGGCCAACTACCGCCTCGCCGCCCGTTTCGCTCCGTACAAGATGCGCAGCCTCGTCTACTCGCTCGGCGTCACGCCACGATGGATCAAGGGCAGCGAACGCTTCTGGTACGAGTGGGAGACCGCCGAGGGCAAGCGCTTCATGATCGTCGACCCGATCGCGGGCACCAAGAAGCTGCTCTTCGACAACGACCGCATCGCCGCCGAGCTCACGCGCCTCACCAAGGATCCGTGGGATGGCCGTCATCTGCCGATCCGCGCGATCCGGTTCATCGATGCCGGCACGCTCGAGTTCGAAGTGCTCTCGTCGCAGGACACGGTGATGGTCGACGCCGAGGCCGTGCGCGGCGACTCGCAGCAGGTGCGCGGCGACTCGCTGCAGGGGCGCGGCGCCGCCGCGCGCCGTCCGCGTCCGACCAAGAAGGTCTGGCATTTCCGCTATGCCGTCGCGACGCAGACGCTCACCGAGATCCCCGACTACAAGGCGCCAGACAATCATCCGTCGTGGGCGAGCGTCTCGCCCGACGGACAGACGGTCGTCTACGCGCTACGGCACGATCTCTACCGCGCGTCGGCCGCCGATTACCGCCGCGTGCTCGACGCCCGCCGCACCAAGACCGGCGCCGCCGCCGACAGCGCCGACTGGAAGATCGCGATCGAAGGCACGCGCCTCACGACCGACGGCGTGGAGCACTACAGCTGGGCGGGGAGCGAGTTCGGCCTCACGGACATCGAGAGCACGCAGAGCAAGGATCGTCGCAAGCGCGCCAGCATTTCCTGGTCGCGCGACTCGAAGCGCTTCACAGCCTCGCGCACCGACGAGCGCAAGGTCGGTGATCTCTGGGTGATCGCCTCGGTAGGCAACAAGCGGCCCACGCTCGAGACCTACAAGTACGACATGCCGGGCGACACGAGCGTCTCGCAGCCCGAGGTGGGCGTGTACGACCTCGCGGCGCAGCGCATGACGATGCTGCAGACCGCGGGCTTCAAGGATCAGCAGCTCGGACAGTTCAACGCGCGCCAGTTCGTCTATCCCGATCTCAACGAACCGCAGCGCCAGCTCTGGCTCGCCGAGAACTCCGACCAGATCTATCTGTGGCGCCGCAGCCGCGACCAGCACAGGATCGACGTGCTCGTGGCCGACGCCGCGACCGGTACCGTGCGCGTGGTGATCGAGGAACGCCTCAACACCTACGTCGAACACCAGCGGCTCGAGCTGCTCAAGTCGGGCGACCTGCTCTGGTGGTCGGAGCGCGACGGCTGGGCGCACATCTATAGATACGGCGCGGACGGCCGCCTCAAGAACCGCCTCACCGAAGGCCCGTTCCATGTGGCCGGCGTCGAGAGCATCGACGAGACGCGCGGCCTGGTCTACCTCTCGGCCAACGGCCGCGAGCGCGGCGAGGATCCGTACTACCTGCATTCGTACCGCGTCGGGCTCGACGGGGCCGGCCTCACGCTGCTCAACCCCGGCGATTACGACCATCGCGTCGCGCTCGGCGAGTCCAACCGCTTCGCGATCAACACCTACTCGCGCGTCAACACGGTCCCCGCGTCCGTGCTCCACGACGCGACGACCGGCCGCAAGATCATGGACCTCGAGACGGCCGACTTCTCGCAGCTCATGGCCGCGGGCTTCCGCTTTCCCGAGCCGTTCACGGTGAAGGCCGCCGACGGCATCACCGATCTCTTCGGCGTGATGTACAAGCCGTTCGACTTCGACTCCACGCGCACCTATCCGATCGTCGAGTTCGTCTACCCGGGTCCGCAGACCGAGTCGGTCGCGAAGCAGTTCTCCACGAGCGCCTCCGAGGTCGCCCTCGCGCAGTTCGGCATGGTGGTGATCACCATCGGCAACCGCGGCGGCCACCCCGATCGCAGCAAGTGGTATCACAACTTCGGCTACGGCGACCTGCGCGACTACGGCCTCATGGACAAGAAGGTCGCGGTCGAGCAACTCGCGGACCGTCATCGCTTCATCGACATCGACCGCGTCGGCATCTACGGCCACTCGGGCGGCGGCTTCATGTCCACCGCGGCGATGCTCGTCTATCCCGACTTCTTCAAGGTGGCGGTCTCGTCGTCCGGCAACCACGACAACGACGTCTACAACCAGAACTGGTCGGAGAAGCACCACGGCGTGAAGGAGACGGTGAAGGGCGATACGATCACGTTCGAGTACACGATCGAACGCAACTCGGAGCTCGCGCGCAACCTGAAGGGACACCTCCTGCTCACCACCGGCGACATCGACAACAACGTGCATCCCGCCGGCACGCTGCGCATGGCCGACGCGCTCATCAAGGCCAACAAGCGCTTCGACTTCTTCATCTTCCCCGGCCAGCGCCACGGCTACGGGAACATGAGCGACTACTGGTTCTGGCTGCGCGCCGAGTACTTCGTGCGCCACCTGCTCGGCGACGATCGCTGGAACGCGAACATCACCGAGCTCGACCTCATGCGCGAGCCGCCGGCTGGCAGGGCGGCGCCGTGAGGCGCTACTTCGCTGGCGCAGCGGCCGTGACCGTTGTCGCGGTCGTTTCCGTCGCCGCGGTCGTGACCGTCGCCGCCTCGCCGCTCCTGGCGCAGCGACCCACCACGCTCGCCGGCCGCTCCACGGTGTACGCCCCGAGCGGCATGGTCGCGACGAGTCAGCCGCTCGCGTCGGCCGCGGGGCTCGAAGTCCTGCGCCAGGGCGGCAACGCCGTCGACGCCGCCGTGGCCGCGGCCGCCGTGCTCAGTGTGACCGAGCCGCACATGACCGGCATCGGCGGCGACATGTTCGCCATCGTCTGGCTCGCGAAGGAGCAGAAGCTCGTCGCGCTCAACGCGAGCGGGCGCGCCGGTTCGCTCATGACGCGCGCGACGCTGGTCGCGCGCGGATTCCGCGCCGGCTCGCAGCAGGGCGTCATGTCGGTCACCGTGCCGGGCGCGCTCGCAGGCTGGGACGCGCTCGTCCGCGCGCATGGCAAGCGCACGCTCGCGCAGGCGCTCGCCCCCGCGATCGGCTACGCGCGCGACGGCTTCCCCGTCTCCCCGATCATCGCCGCGCAGTGGAAGGACGAGACGGCCTTCCTCAAGCGCGACTCGGCGGCGGCCGCCACCTTCCTCCCCGGCGGACGCACACCGCGCGCCGGAGAGTGGTTCCAGAACGCCGACTACGCGCGCACGCTGCAGGAGATCGCCGACAACGGCATCGGCACCTTCTATGGCGGCGCGCTCGGCCAGCGCATCGCGTCGCGGATCGCGGCGCTCGACGGCTTCGTCACGCTCGACGACCTGCGGAAGAACCGCACCGACTGGATCACGCCGATCTCCGTGAACTTCCGCGGCTTCCGCGTCTGGGAGTTGCCGCCGAGCAACCAGGGCATCGCGGCGCTCGAGATGCTGCGCATCCTCGAGCCGTACGACCTGAAGGCGATGGGGCACAACTCGCCCTCGTACCTGCATCACCTGATCGAGGCGAAGAAGCTGGCCTACGCCGATCTCGACCGGTTCGTCGGCGACGCGGACCATCTCGACATGCCGGCCGAGAGGATGCTCACCGACGAGTTCATCGCCGAGCGTCGGAGTCATCTCGATCCCACGCGCGCGCAGGAGCGCGTCGATCCGGGCCCGCTCCGCACGCAGAGCGAGACCGTCTACCTCACGGTGGCCGACGCCGAAGGCAACATGGTGTCGTTCATCAACTCGATCTACGACTACTTCGGGTCGGGCATCGTGGTGCCGGGCACCGGCTTCGCGTTGCACAACCGCGGCGCGGG
>JAYTNC010000272.1:0-17498 GCA_043748515.1 Gemmatimonadota bacterium
ACCGTGCCGTCGAGATGCGGCATCGCCAGCACGACGTGCAAGCCGGGCTCGCCCGGCACCTCGCGCAACACGAGCCGTCCGGTCCCCTGCGCCTCGAGCGCGAGGAGATTCACGCCCGAGGTCGCGCCCGGTCCGCGCCCGACGCGCAACTCGGAGACCGGCGAACCGTCGGGCGCCCAGGTCGCGATCTCGGTGGGATACTCCGCGCCGGCGAGATCCGACGAGGCGTAGCGCGCGAGCAGTTCGACCCGCGAGCGCGCCGCCGTGGCCGGATCGAGCGTCGCCGCGAATCGGTCGAGCAGGGTGAGCGCGGTCGGATCGGCGGTCGCGAGTCCCTGCACGTCGTCGGCGGCGAGTTCCACGCGCTCGCGCACGCTCGACACCCACACCAGCGTCACCGCACCGCAGGCGGCGACGAACGCCACCGAGAGCACGATCGCGCGGGCCCGGCGCGTGATCGCGAGCGCCGCGATCGCGAGGATCCACAAGAGGGGATGCAGCGCCGGCAATCGCGCCGGCGCTTCGAGCACGAGCGGCGTCGACAGCGCGGCGACGGCCGCGATCGCCGGCGCGACCCACGTCGGCAGGCCGCGGCGCGCACCGCCAAGGGCCGCGCGCCCGGCGGTCACACCGAGCAGGAGCACGGTCACCGCCGAAAGGAACAGCGTCAC
Source organism: Gemmatimonadota bacterium (assembly GCA_043748515.1). Taxonomy (GTDB): domain Bacteria; phylum Gemmatimonadota; class Gemmatimonadetes; order Gemmatimonadales; family Gemmatimonadaceae; genus Pseudogemmatithrix. Next base: position 672 of record JAYTNC010000272.1, read on the forward strand.
CTGCCAGGAGAGCCAGAGCCCCACGGACGCGCCGATCACCGGCAACTGGATCCCGCGCGCCAGATCGCGGAGGAAGAACGGTCCGACGCCGGCGACGAGCAGCACGCCGGTGAGCGCCTGCAGCCGGGTGCGCGGGCGCGCACCCTCGCGCAGCGCCGAGAGGAGGCCGAGCAGCACGAGACCACTGGCGATCGCGAGGGCCCCGGCGTTCGCCGTGAATCGCCCTCCCGCACTCACGAAGAAGAAGGTCGGATCGAAGATCGGCCAACGATTGGAGAGCGCGCTGAGCGGCACGAGCGCGAGGGCGCCGAACGCGACGGCGAGCACGGCGAAACGGGGCGCGAGCCCGCCGTCACGCCGCCAGGCGGTCGCGAGCAGCATCAGCACCATCAGCGCGAGGAGCACGGCTCCGCGCGTGAGCGCGCGTTCCTGCGCGTCGTGCCGCAGCGCCTCGGAGTCGGCGACCAGCGCCCGCGCGGCGAGGAAGGGCTCGTCCGCGATGGAGAGCACCACCGAACCCGGCACCGAAGCCGCGGCCCCCGCCCCGCCGTAGGCGAAGCCGGTGACGCCGTTCGCGCGCGCCACGCGCAGGTCGAGCGGCCGGCTCAGCCGGTCCGCGGGCCGCTCGGCGTGCAGCAGCACCGTCGCCACCGCGCTGCGACGCCCCTCGCTCGCGACCGCGTACGCGACGATGTAGAACGGCGTGGCCACGACGCCGACCGGACCCGGGAGCGAATCGACGGGGATCACGAGCCGACCGGCCCACGCGAATGGCCGCCCTGACTCGGCCACGATGACGGCGCGATCGTCGGGGCCGAATACGAGCGCCTGCGCGAGCGTGAATGACGTCGTCGCGTCGTCGGTCAGTCGGAGCGCAGAAGCCGCGATGGCCTGTAGCTCCGCGCCGGCCGTGCCGACGGCGCGCTGGAGCGCGGCGGTGGCGTCCGACGCTCGGCGCTCCACCTCGCGGTCGCCGGTCCCCACGAGCCGTGCGAGCGTCGCATGATGCGCGCCCGCGGTGAGGACGAACGCGACCGCGCCCACCACGAACGCGACGCGGCGGCGCCAGGCGCTCGCGCGCGCCCGCCACGTGCTCGCCGCGAGCAGGAGCACGAGCAATGTGAGTGTCGCGGCGGAGGCGGCGCTGGTGACCTGCAGCCAGCGGGCCGCCACGAGCACGACGAGAGAGGCGAGGCCCAGCCAAGCGTCCCGCGGCAGGCGGGAGGCAGCGTCCGGTCGCTCCGAGGCGGGTTGGGGCGGGCTCACATCGGGAGTATACCCGCCATCCTCGGCCCGAGGCACCTCGAGGCATCTATCAGAAGCGCATCCGGCTAGATTCATCCGAATGCGCCGCCTCCGCCGGTCCGTCCTCGACCTCGTTCTCCCCGCCCTCGCCGCCCTTTCGGCCGGCGCGGGATCGGCCGCTGCACAGGTGGTCGTCGTCGACGAGGGCACGTTCACCGTCTCGGTGGCCGGCGCACGCGCGGGGCGCGAGGATTTCAGCATCCGGCGCTCCACGGCTCTCGAGGGCGGCTACTTCGCGCAGGCCACGGTCCTGCGCGGCGAGAACCGCTCGATGGTGGCCCTGAGCACCGACTCGCTGGGCACCCCGCTGCGCTTCCAGTGGGAGCGATTCGTCACGGGGCGCTCGGTGGAGAACGTCTCCGGCGAGTTCAGGCGCGGGCTCTGGTCGGGCCGGGCCGTCTCGACGACCGGCGAGTCGGGACGGGAGTTCCGCCTTCCCGAGCCGGTCGTCGCGGCCTCCGACGGCGTGATCCACGAGACCTGGTTCCTCATCCGGTTCGGCGTGCGCCCGGGCACCAAGGTGCTGTTGCCGCACTCGCTGAGCATCCGCGACCTCGCGCTCGAGGATGCGGGCGCCGACAGCGTCGCGATCGGGCAGGACGTATACCCGGCAAGGAAATGGCTCGTGCGCGCGACCCCTGGCGGGCCGGTGCTCCGGGAGGCCTGGACCGACCCCCGAGGCCGGTTGCTGCGCGTGCGGATCCCGGCGGAGGACCTCGAGGCGATCCGCGACGAGGCTCCTCCTGAAACCACACCGACCCGTTAGCCGTAATGACGGGTCGGAACCCCTCTTACAGGACTTCGGAATTGATGCGTGCGTTGTGGCGTGCGACCCTTCTTCTCGGCTTGGCGATGCCGTTGGCGGCTCAGAGCCGCACGACGCTGACGTTGGCCGAGGCGCTCGATATCGCGAAGAAGAACAACCCGACCTACCTGCAGTCGATCAACGGGCGCTCCCGCGCCTCCGCCGCGGTCCGGTCGGCATACGGCCAGCTCCTGCCGAGCGCCGACGCGAGCCTCGGCGCCAGCTATCGTGAGGGGCGTCCGCAGTTCTTCGGCGGCGTGGCCTTCGGTGCGACGTCCAACATCATCTCGTCGAGCTGGAACCTCTCGGCGAACTCGCGGCTGAGCATCAACACGCTCAACAACATCCGACGGGCCAATGCCTCGCTCGACGCGGCCGACGCCGACGTCGAGGCGGCACAATACTTCCTCGGCAACTCCGTGACCGCGCAGTTCCTGTTCGCGCTGCAGACGCAGGCCCGCGCGAACCTGCAGGACACGCTCGTGATCCAGCAGGCGCTCCAGCTCGAACTCGCGCAGGCCCGCGCGGGCGTCGGCTCCGGAACGTCGCTCGACGTGAAGCGCGCCGAGGTCGGCCTCGGGACGCAACAGGTCGCTGCGCTCCGCGCCCGCAATACCGCCGCGGTCGCGCGGCTCCAGCTCTTCCAGCAGCTCGGCGTGCCGATGCCGGACGACGTGGCGCTCTCCGCCGAACTCCCGATGACGGCGCCGACGTCGACGGTCGCGGATCTCCTCGCGATGGCGCGTCAGGTGAATCCGGCGCTGCGCGCGGCCCAGGCGCGCGAGCGCGTGGCCGACGCGGGCGTCCGCTCGGCGCGCGGCGAGTACACACCGTCGCTCTCGTTCTCCGCGTCGGTGGGTGGCGTGGCGCAGCAGCAGGCGGATGTCGGCGTGGCGATCTCCCAGGCGCAGAACCAGGCCGCCTCGTCGCAGCGCAGCTGCCTCACCACCGACTCGATTCGCGTGGGCGCGGGGCTCAACAGCATCTCGGCGCAGTGCGCGACGATCCAGTTCACGCCGGCGCAGGAAGCGGCGATCCGCAACGCGAACAACGACTTCCCGTTCGGCTTCACGCGGAACCCGTACAACCTCTCGATGGGCATCTCGCTCCCGCTCTTCGACGGCTTCGGCCGCGAGCAGCGGCTGCAGGAAGCGAGCGCGGGCAAGTCCGACGCGCGCTACACGGTGCGGCGGCAGGAGCTCGCCCTCACCGCCGACGTCACGTCGGCGCGGGTGACGCTGCAGGCCGCGTTCGAAGCGGCCGGACTCCAGGCCCGCAACGCCGCCACGGCGCGCGAGGCGCTCCAGCTCGCCGAGGAGCGCTACCGCGTGGGCTCGAACACGTTCGTCGACCTGACGACGGCGCGGGGGGAGTACGAGCGGGCCGAGACGGACCGTATCGATGCGATCTATGAATTCCACCGGGCGTACGCGGCGCTGGAAGCGGCCGTCGGACGCACCCTCCGCTAGCAGAGGCGATGATGAGCAAGAAGATGAAGTACGGCGTGTTCGGCGCGGTGGTGATCGCGATCGGCGCCTTCGTGGCCGTCGCGGCCGCGAAGAAGGAGAAGGGGACGGAGGTCCGCATCGAGGCCGTGTCGACGCAGGACCTCGTCGCCTCGGTCACCGCCAGCGGGCAGGTGATCCCGCGGACGAAGGTCGACCTCTCGGCCGACATCACGGGCCGCATCACGCGCCTCTCGGTGAAGGACGGCGACCTGGTGCGGCTGGGGCAGTTCCTGCTGCAGATCGACCCGCAACAGTACGAAGCACAGGTGCTGCGCGCCGAGGCCGCGCTCGCGAACGCGCGGGCGAGCCTCGCGCAGTCGCGCGCCAACCTGTTGCAGGCGCAGCGCAACCTCGAGCGCCAGAAGGAGATCCGGAAGGTCAACGTGGCCCTCGTCTCGGCGCAGGAGCTCGAGCAGCTCGAGACGCAGCTCGACGTCAACAAGGCGCTGGTGACGGCGGCCGAGGAGAACGTCAAGCAGGGCGACGCCTCGCTCAAGGACGCGCGGTTCCAGCTCTCGCGGACGACGATCTACGCGCCGATGTCGGGCCGCGTGACGCGTCTCAACGTGGAGATGGGCGAGACGGCGATCATGGGCACGCTCAACCGCGACGCGGCGACCCTGCTGACGATCTCGGACATGAGCATCCTCGAGACCAAGGTGAAGGTCGACGAGACCGACGTGAGCCGCATCCAGGTCGGCGACTCGGCGGTGATCCAGATCGACGCCTTCCCTGACACGACCTTCATCGGCCGCGTCGTCGAGATCTCGAACAGCTCGGTCAAGGGCGCCACCGCGGCGACCACCGACCAGGCGATCGACTACGAAGTCACCGTGCGCATCCTGAACCCGCCGGTCGACACGCGCCCCGACTTCTCGTCGACGGCGAAGATCGTGACCGACACGCGGAGCCAGTCGCTCGCGATCCCGATCATCGCGCTGACCGTGCGCGAGGACTCGGCGCTCAAGAACACCGACCAGGGGGCCCCGAACTCCGCTCCGGCCCCGGCGGTGCAGGTCGGCAAGCGCGACGTCGAAGGCGTGTTCGTCGTCGGCGAGGACAACAAAGTGACGTTCCGCCCCGTAAGAGTGGGGATCGCCGGCGAGAAGTACTTCGAGGTGCTCGACGGGCTGAAGCCGGGCGAGCGCATCGTCGCGGGCACCTATCAGGCGATCCGCGAGTTGAAGGACGGTCAACTCGTGCGTGAACAACCTCAGACACCGGCCGCCACCAAGGCCGCGGGGACGCCGTGAGCCAGCATACCGAAGAAGCACCGCTCCACCTCACCGCCGAGCGTCAGGCAGTCGTCGCGAGCGAAGGGGCCGCGCCGTCGAAGGAGTGGGTGATCGTCACCCGCGGACTGAAGCGCGAATACGACATGGGCGGCGAAGTGGTGCGCGCGCTGCGCGGCCTCGACCTCGCCGTGCGCCGCAACGAATACGTCGCGATCATGGGCCCGTCGGGTTCCGGCAAGTCGACGCTGATGAACATCATCGGCTGCCTCGACACGCCCAACGAGGGTGAGTACTGGCTCAACGGCCAGCTCGTCTCGACCATGAAGGACGACGAGCTCGCCCGCGTGCGCAACAAGGAGATCGGGTTCGTCTTCCAGACGTTCAACCTGCTCCCGCGCGCGACCGCGCTCGCGAACGTCGAGTTGCCGCTGGTCTACGCCGGCGTCTCGGCGAGCGAGCGTCGCGAACGGGCGATGGGCGCCCTCCAGTCGGTGCAGCTCGGCGAGCGCGTGCATCACCGGCCCAACGAGCTCTCGGGCGGCCAGCGCCAGCGCGTCGCGATCGCGCGCGCCCTCGTGAACCGTCCGTCGATCCTCCTCGCCGACGAGCCGACAGGCAACCTCGACTCGGCGACGTCCGAGGAGATCATGCGCGTCTTCGAGGGCCTCGCCGACAACGGCCAGACCGTCATCATGGTCACGCACGAGCCGGACATCGCCGCGCATGCGCGGCGCGTGGTCGTGCTGCGCGACGGCCAGATCGCGAGCGACGATCGGCGCGAGAAGTTCACCGAGAAGCTCGGCCTGTCGCACTAGCCGGAGCGGGGGGACGGCGCACCGCGCCGTTCCCCGCCCCGCGCGGCCCCGGACTTCGCTTCCACGCTCGATCACGATGCCTCTCCTCGAAGCCGTCCGGCTCGCCCTGCAGACCCTCCGGGTCCAGAAGCTCAAGAGCTTCTTCACGCTCGCGGGCGTCTGCATCGGCGTGATGTTCCTCATCACCGTCGTCTCGATCATCGACGGGATGGGCAAGTACATGAAGGAGGATCTCGTCGGGAAGCTGCTGGCGGTGAACTCCTTCGAGCTCCGCCGCCGTCCGAACATCAACATCGGCGACGTCGACGAGTCGGTGTGGGAGGAGTACCGCCGGCGTCCGCGGCTCTTCATCAGCGACCTGCTCCCGGTCGTCGAGGCGCTCCCCGAGGGCACGCGGTGGGCGCAGGAGTCGGAGAGCGGCGTGATGGCCGTGAGCCGCTACACCCGGCCCCGGAGCACCAACGCCATCGGCATCGATGGCGACTGGTTCCAGATCAAGAACCTCGGACTCCGGGACGGCCGTCCCTTCACCGACCAGGAACTCACGCAGGGCGAGAACGTGGTCATCCTCGGCCCCGACATGGTCGAACGCGCCTTCCCCGGCGTCGATCCGATCGGCCGTGAGCTGCGCGTGGGGGGCGTCCCCTACCGCGTGATCGCGGTGACCGAGTCGCGCGGCAGCGTCTTCGGCATCTCGTTCGACAACTTCGTGATCGCCCCCTGGCGCTCGTCGCTCCGCAAGCTGCTCAACCCGCAGCCGCAGATGATCGACGCGGTGATCGTGCAGACGTCCAACCCCGAGTCGATGACCGAGGCGCAGGAGCGCGTGCGCGCGGTGATGCGCACGCGGCGTGGCCTGCGGCCGGGCCAGCCCGACAACTTCTCGATGGAGACCTCGGCGAGCGCGCTCGAGTTCTGGAACAAGATCGAGGCGCGGCTGCAGCTCATCGGCGTGGCGCTGCCGGCGATCGGCCTCGTCGTGGGCGCGATCGTGATCATGAACATCATGCTCGTCGCGGTGGCCGAACGCACCCGCGAGATCGGCATCCGCAAGGCGCTGGGCGCCAAGCGGCGCGACATCCTCGCGCAGTTCCTGATCGAGTCGGCGACGCTGAGCACGCTCGGCGCGATGATCGGCATCGCACTCGGCATCGGGTTGGCGCAACTGATCGCGGCGCTCACGCCGCTGCCGGCGAGCGTCGCGCCCTGGTCGATCGGCGTGGGCGTGCTGACCGGCATGGTGGTCGGGATCGTCTCCGGCGTGTATCCGGCGAGCCGCGCGTCGCTGCTCGACCCGATCGCCGCCCTGCGGATGGAGTGAGGCGACCATGAATCGCATGTCCGCCCGGCTCTACAACCTCACCGAGGGCGTCCGGATCGCCGTCGAGGCGATCGTCGGCAACAAGGTGCGCGCGGGTCTCACGATCCTCGGCGTCGCCGTCGGCGTGTTCGTCGTGGTCGTGATCTCGGCCGCGGTGCACGGCATCAACCAGAGCGTGGCCAAGGATTTCGAGTCGACCGGCCCGACGACGTTCTTCGTCTCGCGGTATCCGATCTCGTTCGAGGCCTGCGACGGCACCGAGGACACCTGTGCCTGGCTGCGGAACCCGCCGATCTCGTGGGGCGAGATCGAGACCCTGCAGCGGCTCGAGAACGCCGCCGCGATCGGCGTGCAGATGCGCTGGAGCGGCGCGTTCAAGTACCGCGACAAGGCGCTGCCGGGGGCGTCGATCGAGGCGTACACGGCGAACTGGTCGATCTTCGGCGCTCCCGAGATGCTGCCGGGCGGACGCGTCTTCACCGAGCAGGAGACGCGCAGCGCCGCGCGCGTGGTGGTCCTCAACACGACGATGGCCGAACGCCTCTTCGGCGAGTCGGACCCGCTCGCGAAGACGATCACCGTGAACGGCATCCCGTTCGCCGTGATCGGCGTGTTCAAGGAGACCGGGAGCTTCCTCTCCGGCGGCGACCGGCCGAAGGGCGTGATGCCGGTGACGACGCTGCAGCGCGCGCTCAACGTCTCGCGCAGCGACGTCGGCGTCGTGGTGAAGCCGCGCGCCGACGTGGCCCGCGACGTGATGGTCGACGAGGTGACGGCGGCGCTGCGCGGGGCCCGCGGGCTCCGGCCGAGCGACGCCTCGACCTTCGCGATCATCACGCAGGACAAGCTGATGGAGACCTACGACAAGATCTTCGGCATGTTCTTCCTGGTGATGATCGCGCTCTCCGCGGTCGGCCTGATCGTCGGTGGCGTGGGCGTGGTCGCGATCATGATGATCTCGGTCACCGAGCGCACCCGCGAGATCGGCGTGCGCAAGGCGCTCGGCGCGACGCGCGCGACGATCCTCTGGCAGTTCCTGATCGAGGCGGTCACGCTCACGGGGATCGGCGCGGTGATCGGCCTGTTCCTCGGCTGGCTCGTCGCGCTGCTGATCCGCAATTCGACGTCGATCGCCGCGTCGGTGCCGCCCATGGCGGTCGTCGCCGCGCTCGTCGCCAGCGCCTTCACCGGCATCCTCTTCGGCATGACCCCGGCCGCGCGCGCGTCGCGGCTCGATCCGGTCGACGCCCTCCGACACGAGTAGCGCCCCTTGCCCCTCTTCGAAGCCTTCCGGCTCGCGATCCAGACGATCCTCGTTCAGAAGATGAAGAGTTTCTTCACGCTCGTGGGCGTCATGATCGGCGTGATGTTCCTGATCGCGGTCGTCTCGATCGTCGAGGGGATGAGCGACTACGTCGAGAACGACTTCGCGGCCAAGATCATCGGCGTGAACACGTTCGACGTGCGCCAACGCGCGAACTTCACGCCGAACCAGACCGAGGAGGAGTGGCGCGCGTCGCTGCGGAACCCACGGATCTACGGGCCCGAGTCGGACCTCGTGCGCGACGTGCTCCCGGCGGGATTCAAGATCGCGATCGTCAACCAGACCTTCGTCAATGCCGTGACGCCCGGCGTGCGGCCGCGCTCGGTGCAGGCGATCGCCACCGAGGCGAGCTATTTCGACATCAAGAGGTTCGGCCTGACCAGCGGGCGCGCCTTCGCGCCGCAGGAGGTCGAGGTCGGGGCGCGCGTGGTGGTGATCGGGTCGGAGGTCGCGAGCTACTACTTCGACGGCCTCGATCCGCTCGGGCGCCAGCTGCGCATCGGCGGCCAGCCGTACACCGTGATCGGCGTCATCGAGGAGCAGGGCTCGGTCTTCGGCTTCTCGATGGACCGCATGGCGATCGCGCCGTACACGTCGCCGCTGAGCCGGTCGATCCGCCCGCGCGGCGACTATTCGACCATCACGGTGCAGGCGCCGACGCGCGAGATGCTGGACGAGGGGATGGAGACGGTCCACGAGGCGATGCGCGGCTTCCGCCGCCTCGGCCCCGGCGCTCCCGACAACTTCGCGATCGAGACGTCCGATGCCGCGCTCGGCTTCTTCGACGAGCTCAAGGGCAAGCTGATCCTCTTCGGCACCGCGCTGCCGGCGATCGGCCTCGTGGTGGGCGCGCTCGTGATCATGAACATCATGCTCGTGGCGGTGGCCGAACGGACACGCGAGATCGGCGTACGCAAGGCACTCGGCGCGCGCCGCAAGGACATCATCGCGCAGTTCCTCGTGGAGGCGGCGACGCTCTCGGTCCTCGGCGCCGCGATCGGCGCCGGACTCGGCGTCGGGCTCGCGATGCTCATCGCGGCCCTCACGCCGCTGCCCGCTTCGGTCGCGCCCTGGTCGCTCGTGCTCGCGCTGATCGTGGGCGCGGGGGTCGGGATCACGGCGGGCATCTATCCGGCGAGCCGCGCGTCGCGACTCGACCCCATCGCCGCCCTGCGTCAGGAATAGCCGATGCGCTTCTGGGACAAGGTCCTTCTGAGCCTCGAGGGCGCGTACATCGCCATCGACTCGCTTCGCGCGAACAAGGTCCGCGCCGCGCTGACCATCTCGGGCGTGGCGGTCGGCGTGTTCGTGGTGGTCGCGATGGGCGCGACGGTGCACGGCATCCGACAGTCGTTCCAGAAGGACATGGAGGAGTTCGGGACGGCCTCGTTCCAGGTGCGGCGCCGCAACCCCGGCTTCAATGCGTGCAGTCCGACGTCCGACGACTGCCCCGATCGCCGATACCCCGGGATCTCGCTCGAGGAGTGGCGGGCGGTCAAGGCGCTGCCCGAAGTCGAGAACGCGATGGCCTGGCTCTTCGGCGGCGGTACGGCGAACTACCGCGACCGGCAGGTGAAGAACGTCGGCTACGACGCGCAGAGCACGGAATGGGTGCGGACCGACCAGGCCGACATCTTCCCCGGGCGCACCTTCACCGAGTCCGAACATGACGCGGCCGCGCTCGTCGCGCTCGTCAACAAGAAGCTCGCCGACGACCTCTTCGGGGACTCCGACCCGATCGGGAAGGAGATCGACCTCGACGGGACACGCTTCCAGGTGATCGGCGTCTTCCACACCAAGGCCGGCTTCCTGAAGTCGCTCGACGGCCGCGGCCCCGAGACGCCGCGCATGGTGATCCCGATGATGACCGCCTGGCGCCGGCTCGACGTCTGGCGCCGGTCGATGTTGCTGATGGTCGTGCCCCGGAACGACGTCACCCGCGACGCGGCGATGGACGCGGTCACCGCGACGTTGCGCGGCATGCGCGGCCTCCGCCCGCGCGAGGTGAACACGTTCTTCCTGGTCGGGCAGGACAAGATGATGGAGACGTTCGAGTCGCTCTTCGGCGCGATCTTCATGGTGGGTCTCGGTCTCTCCGCCGTCGGCCTGATGGTCGGCGGCGTCGGCGTGGTGGCGATCATGATGATCTCGGTGACCGAGCGAACGCGCGAGATCGGTGTGCGCAAGGCACTCGGCGCGACCCGCGCAACGATACTCTGGCAGTTCCTGGTCGAGGCGATGACGCTCACGAGTCTCGGGGCGGGCATCGGGCTGATCGTCGGCGCCCTGCTCGCCTGGGTGATCCGAGCGAACACGTCGGTGCCCGCGAGCGTGCCGTTCAGCGCGGTGGTCTCGTCACTCGGGGCGGCGGCGCTCACGGGCATCCTGTTCGGCATGCTGCCGGCGTCGAAGGCGTCGAAGCTGGACCCGGTCGAGGCGCTGCGGCACGAGTAGTTTTCCGTCGTGCGCAACTCCGACGTTCTCGGCATCGCCTTCGCGCAGATCAAGGGCAATCCCCTGCGGAGCTTCTTCACGCTCCTCGGGATCATCGTCTCCGTCGCCTTCCTCGTGGCGGTCGTCGCGATCATCCAGGGGATGAACGCGTACGTGAAGGAGAACATCGCCGACGCGATGGTGGGGACGAACACCTTCCAGGTGCGCCGTACGCCGATCCAGGTCGGCATGATCGACGACGAGCTGATGGCGCGCATCCGCCGGCGTCCGCGGATCTCGGCGGCCGACGCGGCGACCGTGCGAGCGGCTTTCCCCGACGCCGTCGCGGTCGCCCGCACCTCCGGATGGCCGACGCCGATGACCGAGGTCATGTGGCGCGGCCGCTCGGTGGGGAGCATCATGGTCTTCGGCATCACGCCGGACTACCAGGTGGTGCAGGACTACCGCGTGATGAAGGGCCGCGCCCTCTCCGAGGTGGACGTCACGCAGCGGATGCCGGTCGTCGTGCTCGGCACCGAACTCGCGGAGAAGCTCTTCGAGTCGGTGGACCCGATCGGCCAGGAGGTGAAGGTCGCCGGCGAGCGGATGACCGTGATCGCGGTGAACGAGACCAAGGGCCGCGTGCTCGGCCAGTCGTTCGACGCCTACGTCCTCATGCCGATCACGCGCTTCGAGATGCGCTACGGCCGCCGGCTCACGACGACCGTCTCGGTGAAGGTCTCCGACACCGCCGACGTGGCCGTGATGATGGGGCGCGCCGAGGAGGCGATGCGCCTCGCGCACGGCCTGCGCCCCGGGCAGGAGAACGACTTCTCGATCGAGACCGCCGACGCGCTCGTGGCGTTCTGGAAGGAGCTCACCGCGGTGCTCTTCGCGGTGGTGCCGGCGGTCGTCGCGATCGGGATCGTCGTGGGAGGCATCGTGATCATGAACATCATGCTGATGGCGGTGAACGAGCGGACGCGCGAGATCGGCATCCGGAAGGCGGTCGGCGCGCGCTCGCGCGACATCGAGCGGCAGTTCCTGGCCGAGACGATCATGCTCTCGGCGATGGGCGGGGTGATCGGCGTGCTCTCGGGCTGGGCGTTCGCCTTCGCGATCTCCTCGCTCTCGCCGTTGCCGGCGCGGATCACCTGGTGGTCGGTGGCGCTGGCGCTAGGCCTTGGCGCCGGGATCGGCGTGATCTTCGGCGTCTACCCGGCACGGCGCGCGGCGCGGCTCGATCCGATCACGGCGATGCGCTCGGAGTGACCTGATGCGCCTCCCCGGCTTCGACCTCGTCCGCGAGAACCTCGGCATCGCGATGGACACGATGCGCGTGGCGAAGCTGCGCTCGGGGCTCACGATCCTCGGCGTGGTGATCGGCGTGGCGACGGTGATGACGATGGCGTCGCTCGTGGAAGGGCTGCGCTCGCAGATCATCCGCACGGTGGAGATCGCGGGACCGACGACCTTCTACGTGCTCAAGGCGTACTCGAGCACGCCGGTGAACCCGCAGAACCCGCCGGCGTGGATCCGCATCAGGCCCGACCTCTCGGTGGAGGAGGCGGAGGTCGTGCGGCGTCTGCCCGAGACGAAGTACGCCTCGATCTGGGGCCAGACGATCGCGCGGCTCTCGTATGGCGGGGAGCGCACGCAGCCGACGGCGGTCTTCGGCGCGGATGCGGGCTTCACCGAGGTGCAGGGGGGCGAGCTCTCCGATGGCCGCTGGTTCACGCGCGCCGAGGTCGCCTCGGGGGCGAGCGTGATCGTGGTGCAGGACGCGATCGCCCGGCGGTTGTTCGGCCGCGTGAACCCGCTCGGCAAGACGATGCTGGTGGGCGGACGGCCGGTCGAGGTGATCGGGCTGTATCAGCCGCCGGAGAACATCTTCGCGCCGCCGGGTGCGGAGACGGGCGCGATCATCCCGTACAAGCTGCTCGACGCGCAGTTCGTGTTCGACAAGACGAACGCGCTCTGGATCCCGGTGAAGCCGCGCGACGGCGTGAGTGTGGCGGCGGCGCAGGAGGCGGTGACGATCGCGTTGCGCGAGCACCGGCGGCTGCGGCCGTCGCAACGCAACAGCTTCGACCTCGTGACGCAGGACCAGATCCTCGAGATCTTCAACCAGCTCACCGGCGTGTTCTTCATCGTGATGATCGTGCTCGCGTCGGTCGCGCTGCTCGTGGGCGGCATCGGCGTGATGGCGATCATGATGGTGTCGGTGACCGACCGCACGCGCGAGATCGGGATCCGCAAGGCGCTCGGCGCGACGCGTGCGGACATCGCGATGCAGTTCCTGATCGAGGCGGCGACGCTCACCGGGATCGGCGGCGTGATCGGCATCGGGATCGGGTTCGGGGCCGGCGCGGTGCTGACGAAGCTGCTCAGCATCGACGCATCGCCGCCGGTGGGGCTCACGCTGATCGCGGTGGCGGTGAGCGTGGGGATCGGGGTGGTGTTCGGGGTGCTGCCGGCACGGCGGGCGGCGCGGTTGGATCCGATCGAGGCGTTGCGGTACGAGTGAGGGGCGATGCAGGTGGAAGGATGGAGGTTGCACGGCGGTGCGGAGCGAGCGGTTCCTCCGCGCATCCGAGACGCGGGCTCTCGCCGCCGGCTGCCCGCGCTGCGCTCTCCCGCACGCTGTCGGCGCAGTCGGGCTGTCACGTGCAACACCGTGCCTGCTAGTGCGCCTCGGGACGGCGGGGCCGTCTGGTGGTCGGAGCCAGGTTCGACTTCAGCTTGCTGCCGGATCTGCTGTCAGTCATTCTGAGATAGACGGAGTCCGGGGAGAAGTGGCCGCGGTCCTTCACGCAGGTGTCACCGAGCGCCGGCGCTTGATGTGGTGGCACGCGCCAAGGAAGGCCGGAAGGAATGCAATCTGCGACACTCGCTCGGCGGCCGATTCCGAGAGACCGACGCTGCCGCCGACGAGCATGATCACGATGCTGAGTCCGAGCGCCGGGAGCAACGCGATCCTGACGATTCTCCAGTTGATCGTCTTGGAAGTCCTGGGGGCTCTCCGGTGCGTACGAAGAGCACAGACTCTTGATGCTCGTACTGAATCGCGGCGTAGATCTCCAGGCGACGCGACCAAGCAACGTGTCGGATGGTCGACGTGAGCGTCAACTACGTCGAGAGCGTACAGAGTGGCGCTACCCGGACATCCTATGGAATGGTGACGCCTACAGGCGCTGCGGCTTTCGCGTTGAAGAATCCATTGACCGTGTACGAGCCGCCGAGAAGTGAAGTCAAGGTCGCCTTTGAACGCTGCTCACCCGGTCCGAATGCGGCGCCGTCACTGGGATATAGAAACAACAGACCGCAGGGGCGCGAGCCGCCGGTCCTGTTCCATGTGCGCACTCATCGGACGGGACTGCCACGCGTAGAAGCCCGCGCGCGTCACACCGTAGAGGCGACAGAGCCGCGTCACGCCGTACTGGGCGCGCTGCGAGTCGTTGAGGGCGAACGTGTCCGCCTTCGACCGGAACAGAACCGGATGGCTTTGTTTAGGAGATCATGCTCCTCCCGCAAGAGCGCGTACTTCCGCTCGAGCACTTGGAGCTGGACGATCTCGCGCGCCGGCCCGGCGGGTGCGGCCTTCGGCAAGCGCCCGCGCAGCGTGCCGTCGCGGACGTCCTTCCGCCACTTCGACAGCATGAACGGGTGCATGTCGAGCGCGGCGGCGACGGCCTGCACTTGCAGGTCCGCCTGATGACTCAACCGCACGGCCGCGAGCTTGAAGTCGCGGGCGTACTTGGTGATCCGACGGGGTCCGGCCCGGGGCATGCGACACCTCTGTCGTTAGGGAGAAGTGTCAACCAAGATGGAGCAAGATCCGCCGTCTGCACCAACCGTCGTTAGCCTGCGGCGGGCGATGCATCGGCGGGCGATGCATCGGCGGCGATGACCGCGCGCGCGATCCGATCGCGCCCGGCTTCCTTCGCTTTGTACATCAAAGAATCGGCCTCGTGCACGAAGTGTTCGAGGTCCGGGGGAGGCACGAGGAACGTCACTGCGCCGATGCTAACGGTCACTCCGGTAGCCCCGTCCGCAGCGCGACGTACCATCTCCCGAACGCGCTCGAGCGCGACGTCGATTTCGGGCTCGCCGAGCTCGGGGAGTAGCACCGCGAACTCGTCCCCACCCAACCGCGCGCATAGATCACTCGGACGTAGTGCGGCGCGCAGGGCCATCCCAACCGCCTTCAGGAGAGTATCGCCCGCCTCGTGGCCGATGGTATCGTTGACGGACTTGAACCGGTCGAGGTCTAGATATGCCAGCGTCACTGGGCGCTTCGTCCTGCGGCAGAGCGCCAACAGCGGAATCGCATCCTCGTAGAAGGCGCGAGCGTTGCGCAACGTGGTGAGCGAGTCGGTCCGGCTCAGCTCGAGTGTGTCGGACAGCGCTCGACGCAGACTCGCTATCAGCCACGCGATGAGGAGAAAGGACGCACCGTTCACCACCGTGTTCGTGATCAAGATCGAGCGGTTGGTGTACTCCAATCCCGCCAGCAAGTTGAAATAGAGCCACGACGCCGCGCTGAGCCCTGCCGCGGCGACGCCTGCTCGGCGCCCCGCGTGCCAGGCCATGAGTGCGATCGGGCCGTAGTACAGTGGGTAGACTCGGATCTCCGTGCCGCTGGCATAGTCGAAGCCGCCAATCGCTCCGATTCCGACGAGCCCGCTAACCCACACCACCGAACTCGGCCAAGCGCCAGCGCCGCGACCAGGGCTGCGAAACTCATCCATGCCTTTTTCGCTCCGAGTGCATTTCGACAGGCTAGAAAGTATGACTGGGCTGGCCCCCCACTAACATGGCCGACTGCACCAACTGCCGTTAGGCCGTCGCGGGGGGGGATGGCTACGGACTCGGGGGGCACCATGGTCCGGGCCGAGCAGCGCGGCGTTTGAAAGCGGCGCGCGCCCCAGATCCCGCGTAGACAACCAGATACTCCAACGTCTCATTGCTCTCGTTGATAAACCCGTGCTGCATACCGCGCGGTGTGTAGACGAACGATCCGGCGACCACAGGCATGGTGTCGGTCCCCACAAATGCGCGGCCGCGTCCATGAGTGAACAACGCGACCTCGTCGACCTGATGCACGCCCGCCTCCTGGCCGCGTCGAAGCGCTCCTGTGGCGGCGCGAAACCCCGCCCCAGCGACTCGTTCTGAGTCGATCTTCGCAGTGATGACGAGCGGTAACTCGCAGTACGTAATGCGCTCGCCTTCACCGGGGTTGATGACGACGGTCGCGTTACCGCTGTCCGCAGCGACGGCAGTAGACGGCGTCGGGGCGGGCGGCCCGCCGGGACAGCCGAAGGATGCGGCACGCGCGAAGCCCTCGCTCGACGCTCCGGGACCGATGACCCAGAAATACGAAAGCGGCGTTGAGTCCGAACTGACGAGGCGATGGCGAGTTCCCGGCGGGACGTACAGTACGGAACCTGCACCAAGTCGCGCGGTGTCATTGCCCAGCACTGCGAATCCCCAGCCGCTTCGAATGTAGATCACCTCGTGCTGGCCGCGATGGCGACCGGCTCCCTCGTCGCCACGGATCTCGCCGGTGCCCGCGATCATCTGGGAATACGGAGCGGATGCGGAATCGACTTTGAGCCACAAGGTGAGCGGACGGGTGCAATAGACGAATCGCTGCCCGCCGTCGGGTGGCAAGATGAGTCCGCGCGCCCCGGTCGGTGGCGCTACTGATGTAGCGGCAGTCGTGGCCGTCATTGGCTGTGGCGACGACGTTGCTGTCTGCGCGGCCGCGCATGCAATCAAGAAAATCACAAGTGATGTGCAAAAGGATGTCGACAGTAACTGGCGCATCATTTGTGCGGCTCGCGGAGCGAACGAGCGAAGTTGCACGCGAGCTAACCTCCATGTTGTGGGTTTCGCCATGAACGTCGTCGGCTAACGTTTGGTTGTGCTGTGGCCGCTTCCATAAGATGCAGGTGGGCGGCCGCGCCGAACCGAAAGGTACGATGCGTATTTCGGTCCATGTCGATCACCCGTTTCGGACCATGTCGATCACTCGTTTCGGTCGATGTCGATCACCTGATCTGAGCTGAAGGCCGCAGG
>JAYTNC010000273.1:0-2530 GCA_043748515.1 Gemmatimonadota bacterium
GGCGGCACGCTCCACGAGCGACCGCGACGTCCCCGCCGCGATGCTCGCGACCGTGCCCATGGAACAGGGACAGATCACCATCCCGCCGGCGAGCGACGACCCCGAGGCCGGCGCGGCGCCGCGGTCGGTGTCGTCGTACACGGTCACGAGCCGGTCGAACCGCTCCGCGCCGACCACCACGCGCAGCGACGCCACGTCGGAGATGTCGCTCTCGGTGTGCAACAGCCGGAAGCCGTGCGACGACACGATCAGCGAGACGCGACGGCCGGCGACGAGCAGCTGCTCCAGCAACCGGATGCCATAGGGCGCGCCCGACGCGCCCGTGATCGCGAGCACGAGCGGCGCGTTCGCGTCGTACGGCCGCGTCACGCGAGCACCCGGTCGGCGAGCATGCACGCGAGGAAGGCCATGGAGATCACGCCGTTCATGGTGAAGAAGGCCGCGTCGAGCTTGCTGAGGTCGTCGGGATCGACCAGCGAATGCTCGTACGCCAACAGCGCCGCGACGATCGCGACGCCGACCCACGCGACGGTTCCGGCGCCCACCGCCCGCACGGTCACCGCGAGCGACACGACCGTCACCGCATGCAGCGCGCGCGCGACCGCGATCGCGCGCGGCACGCCGAGCGCCGCGGGGATCGAGTGCAGTCCCTGCGAGCGGTCGAACGCGACGTCCGGCAGCGCGTACAGGATGTCGAACCCGCCCGACCAGCTCATCACCGCCGCCGTGAGCGCGATCAGCACCCACCACGGCTCGCTCCACGCGCCCGTCACGGCGAGGTAGCCGCCCACCGGCGCGATCGCGAGGCCGAGGCCGAGCACGAGATGCGCGTAACGGGTGAAGCGCTTGGTGAACGAGTAGAAGCACACCCACGCGAGCGCGACCGGCGAGAGCAGGAAGCAGAGCCGGTTGAGCATCCAGGCGGCCCAGACGAAGATCGCTGCGGCGATCACGACCGTCACCCACGCCTCGCGCACCCCGATCGCGCCGCGCGGGATCTCGCGCTGCGCCGTGCGCGGGTTCTTCGCGTCATACTCGCGGTCGACGATCCGGTTCACCGCCATCGCCACCCAGCGCGCGCAGGTGAACGCGAGCATCACCCAGCCCACGGTCGCGACGGTGATCGGCGCGACGCGCGTCGCGATCGTCACGCCCACGAGCGCGAACGGCAGCGCGAACACCGTGTGCGGCAGTTTCACGAAGCTCGCCCAGCGCGCGAACCCCGACTCGCCCGCGAAGGTCTGCCCTTCCCGCGCGCTCACCGCGACCCCAGCCCGAGACGCGGCCACATCGCGTCCACCTTCGCCTTCGTCGCGCCGTCCATCTCGATCACCTTCGGCCAGTCACGCGTGAACCCCTCCTCGGGCATCTTCTTAGTCGCGTCGATCCCCATCTTCGATCCATAGGTGAACGCGCGGCTCGAGTGGTCGAGCACGTCCACCGGCCCCATCGTGAAGCGCGTGTCGCGCTCGGGATCGATGTTGTTGAGCGCCACCCACCACGCCTCCTGCGGATTGCGCACGTCCACCCAGTCGTCCACGACCACGAGCACCTTCGCGAGCGACATCAGCCCGGCGCCCCAGAGCGCGTTCATCACCTTCCACGCCTGCCCGGGATACGTCTTCCTGATGCTCACGAACACGAGGTTGTGGAACACGCCCTCGGCGGGCATGTGATAGTCCACGATCTCGTGATTGGTGAGTTTGAGCAGCGGCAGGAAGATCCGCTCGGTCGCATGACCGAGATAGAAGTCCTCCATCGGCGGCCGTCCGACGATCGTCGCGCAGTAGACCGCGTTCTTTCGCATGGTCACCGCGGTGACGTGCACGAGCGGGTACTTGTCGGCCTCGGAGTAGTAGCCGGTGTGATCGCCGAACGGCCCCTCGACCACGAGATCCTCGGTGGGATCGATGTAGCCCTCGATCACGATCTCCGCGTCGGCCGGCACCTCGAGGTCGCAGGTGAGCGCCTTCACGAGCTTCACCGGCTTCTTGCGCAGGAAGCCCGCGAAGATGAACTCGTCGATGTTCGGCGGCAGCGGCGCGCTCGCCGAGAACATCGAGGCCGGGTCGGCGCCGATCACGATGCACACCGGCATCTTCTCGCCCTTCTTCGCCATCTCGGCGAAGTGCGCCGCGCCCGTCTTGTGGCGCTGCCAGTGCATCGCGACGGTGTCCTTCCCCATCTGCTGCACGCGGTACATGCCCACGTTCCGGATGCCGCGCGCCGGGTCCTTGCTCACGACCGCCGTCATCGTGATGAACGGCCCGCCGTCGTCGGGCCAGGTGGTGAGCACGGGCAGCCGGTCGAGATCGATCTCGCTCCCCTGCCAGACGATCTCCTGACAGGCCGCCCCGCCCGACTGCATGCGCGGCGGGAACTTCGCGACTTCCATCAAGCGCGGCAGCAGCTGCAGCTTGCCGAGGAATCCCTCGGGCACCTTGAGGTCGAGCAGCTTGGTGATGCGGTCACCGTGATCGTCGAGCTTCGCGACGCCGAGCGCCATCGACATGCGCGACATCGAGCCGAA
>JAYTNC010000274.1:0-2836 GCA_043748515.1 Gemmatimonadota bacterium
GGCGACCGGCTCGTGATCATCGGCGACACGCCGGCCGACGTGCACTGCGGCCGCGGCGTCGGCGCGCGCGCGATCGCCGTGGCCACGGGCGGCTACACCGTCGAGCAACTCGCCGAGCACGACCCGGCCGCGACCTTCGCCGACCTCACCGACACCGCGCGTGTGCTCGACGCGATCCGCGATGCGTGAGGTCGAGCTCAAGGGCATCGTTCCCGACATCGACGCGGCGCGCGTGGCACTGCGGGCCGCCGGCGCCGCACTCGTCTACCGCGGACGGCTCGAGGACAAGCGATACGATTCGCCCGAGCGCGCGCTCGCGCTGCGCGACCATGTGCTGCGGCTCCGCGTCTACCGCGACGGCACGGTGCGCGCGATGCTCGACTGGAAGGGACCGACCACCTACGTCGACGGCTACAAGGTCCGCGAGGAGCACTCGGTCACGGTCGGCGAGCCTGAGGCGCTGGAGTCGATGCTCGACCGGATCGGCTACGTGATCACCCGCGAGATCGACCGCGAGATCGAGCAGTACACGGTGGCGGGCGCGACGGTGCGGCTCGAGCGCTATCCGCGCATGGACGTGCTCGCGGAGGTCGAGGGCGAGCCCGAGGCGATCGAGCGCGCGATCACCGTGCTCGGGCTGCCGCGCGCGACGTTCACCGCGGAGCGGCTGCCGGACTTCGTGCGCCACTTCGAGGACCGCACCGCCCAGCGCGCCGCGATCTGCGACCGCGAGCTCACCGGCGACTACCGCTACTCCGCGACCGATGCCTGAGTTCACGCTGCCCGAGTTCACGCGCTCGCTGCGCGCGCTCGCGGTGCCCTCGGCGCCGGGCTCCGATCACGATCGCGTCTTCAAGCCGCTCATCCAGGCGCGCACGGCAGCGCACAAGGTGCATGCGGTCGAGGCGCAGGTCGCGGCCTTCGACGCCGCGCGCCTCGAGCGCGAATGGCGCGAGGCGATCACCGCCTTCGCGGCGACGCGGCATGGCCGTTCCGCGCCCGACCGTCGCGCCTTCGAGGCCGAGCTCGACTCGCTCGGCGCGCCGCTCTGGTCGGCACTGCAGGCGCTGCAGAAAGCGGCGGCCGCCACGCGCGTCGCCACTGCCGCCGACCGCAAGGCGGCCTGGGAACGCTGGGTCGACGCGGTGCAGCACGTCTTCAACACCGCCGACGATTGGTGGCGCGCCATGCTCCCCGTGCTCGGCGACTCGCGCGGCCGCAGCGGCGCGCTCTGGCGCCGCGTCCTCCGGAGGGGATCATGATCCTCGGCATCGGGTTCGACCTCGTCTCGATCGCGCGCGTGGAGGCGATGCTCGCGCGGAAGGAGAAGCGCGCGCTCGACCGGCTCTTCACGGAGCACGAGCAGCAGTACGCCCTCGCGCGCGCCCGACCGGCGATGCATCTCGCGGCGCGCCTCGCGGCCAAGGAGGCCGTGTTCAAGGCGCTCACCGGCTCCGACGAGGCCAAGCTGATCGGCTGGAAGGAGGCCGAGGTGCGGCGCGGCGACGAGGGGCCGCCGGCGCTGCACTTCACGGGACGGGCGGCGGCGCGGGCCGCCGAGCTCGGCGTGGTGCGAGTGCACCTCACGCTCTCGCACACCGACGAGACCGCGGGCGCGGTCGTCATCCTCGAGTCGTAGCGCGTCGCCGGGAGTTTTCGCGTCAGGCGCGAAGGCAGGACGTGCTCATCCCGCCGCGAGTATCCCCGGCTGGCTCGCCGACGGCTTCGATCGCAGCTGCATCCACACCGCGCCCGCCGCGATGAAGCCGAGCGCGATCATCTGCGCCATCGTGAACGTGCCGAAGAAGCGGTCGTCCTTGGCGCGGAAGAACTCGACGATGAAGCGCTCCGTGCCCTGCAGCACGCAGTAGACGCCGAAGAGCCAGCCCTGCGCATGCTTGTGGTCGCGCATGCGCCAGAGGATGAAGAACATCACGAGACCCATCGCCGTCTCGTACAGCTGCGTCGGATGCACCGCGAGCACCATGTTCCCCGGCTGGTCGGCGAACTCCTTCAGGCCGAACTGCTGCGTGAGGTTCGCCACGGTGCTCGGCGGCGCGCCGTCGGGGAACGCCACCGCGAGCGGTCCGTTCCAGGGCGTGCCGTAGTCGTCGCCCACCGCCCAGCAGCCGCTGCGTCCCACCGAGTAGGCGGCGGCGAGGCCCGGCGCGCACGCGTCGGAGACGCGCGCGAAGCTGTCCTTCTTCATGAGCACGACCACGACGGCGCCGAGCATGCCGCCCATCAGGCCGCCCCAGAAGACGAAGCCCGCGCGGCTGAAGATCGCCGAGATGTCGCCCACGAGTACGGCGTAGTAGATCTTGGCGCCGAGCAGTCCGCCGATCACCGCCGCGACGGTGATGTCGCCCATGATCTCCGACCCCCAGCCGCGACGGTCGAGTTCCTCGGTCGCGACCATCTGGCCGATCACGAAGGCGAGCAGCATGGCGAGCCCGAAGCCGGTGAGCTCCAGCGGGCCGACGTCGTAGGCGAACGGGATGTGCGTGGTCGGTTCCATGCGGGAAACCTAGGTGTTCGCACCCGCGGCGACGAGGCCGGGGATCGGGAGCGAGGAGTGGGCGTTGAGCGAGGCATCGTCCCGCTGGCCCTGTTCGAACCGGAACAGGCCGGCGGCCGCGATCATCGCGGCGTTGTCGGTGGCGAGCCGCGGCGTGGGGGCGAACACACGACCGCCGACGTCGTCGGCCGCGCGCTGCATTGCCGCGGCCAGCGTGCGATTGCAGGCCACGCCGCCGCCGAGCACGATCCGAGTGCGGCCGTGCGCGCGCGCGGCCCGCATCGTCTTGGCGACGAGCGTGTCGACGAGCGCGTCCTG
>JAYTNC010000275.1:0-1932 GCA_043748515.1 Gemmatimonadota bacterium
TGCGGACATCGAGGACAGCTTCATGGCGCTGATGGGCGGCGCACCCGCGCCAGTCGCCGCGTGACGACCGCGGCCGCTCCGGACCTCGCGATCTCCGTGAACGGGCTCACGCGGCGCTTCGGCGCGTTCGTCGCCGTGGACCACATCTCCTTCGACGTCCGCGCCGGCGAGGTCTTCGGCTTTCTCGGCGCCAATGGAGCGGGTAAGACGACGGCGATCAAGATGCTCATCGGCCTGCTGGCGCCGAGTGATGGCGAGGCGCGCGTGGCGGGGTTCGACGTTCATCGCCAGCGCGACCAGATCCGGCGCAACATCGGCTACATGAGCCAGCGGTTTTCGCTCTACCCCGACCTTACGGTGCGCGAGAACATCCAGTTGTACGGCGGCATCTACGGGCTCACGGACCAGCAGATTTCCGATCGCACCGCGGCGCTGCTCGCGTCGCTCGGCATGTTGGGCAGCGCGAACGAGCTGGTGGGCAGGTTGCCGCTCGGATGGAAGCAGAAGCTCGCGTTCTCCGTGGCGCTGCTGCACGAGCCGGCGATCGTGTTTCTCGACGAGCCCACCGGCGGCGTGGATCCCATCACGCGCCGCCAGTTCTGGGAGCTCATCTACGCGGCCGCCGCGCACGGCACCACGGTGCTCGTGACGACGCACTACATGGACGAAGCGGAGTACTGCGACCGCATCTCGATCATGGTGGACGGTCGCATCGCCGCGCTGGGTACCCCGGTGGAGCTCAAGACGCAGTTCGGTGTGCCGACGGTGGACGACGTCTTCGTCCGGCTCGCGCGCGGCGCCACGGTCACCGCATGAAGCGCGGCGCGCTCACCGCCTTCGTGGTGAAGGAGCTGCGGCACATCGTGCGCGACCGGCAGACGCTCACCATCCTGCTGCTCATGCCGCTGGTGCAGGTGGTGCTGTTCGGCTTCGCGCTCCGGAGCGACGTGCGCCACATCAAGCTCGCGGTGGTGGACGCGAGCCCCGACGTCGCCACGCTTGCGTTGCGCAGCCGATTCGCGGGGACCGAGCGCTTTCGCATCGTCTCCGTGGAGCGGAGCACCGCAGCGCTCGCACCGCTGTTCCGCCGGGGGCAGGCTGACGTCGCGCTCGTGTTCGAGCCGGGCTTCGGCAACCGGATGGGCGGCGTGGAGCCGGCGCGATTGCTGCTCGCTGTCGATGCGTCGGATCCGAACACCGGTACGACGATGGAGAACTTCGCGCGCGCGGTGATTTCCGGGTATGAGTCGGACGTCGCCGCGCAGCGGGGTGCGATCCGCATTGCTACCGATGTGCGAATGCGCTTCAACCCGACGCTCGCAAGCGTGAACCTGTTCGTCCCCGGGTTGATCGCGCTGGTGCTCACGCTCGTGTCCGCGCTCATGACGGCCATCTCCCTGTCGCGTGAGAAGGAGCGCGGCACGCTCGAGGTGTTGCTCGTATCGCCACTGCGGCCGTGGCAGATCATCATCGGCAAAGTTCTGCCGTACCTCGGCCTCGCGTTCGCGAACGTGGTGACGGCGCTGCTCGCCGCGTGGCTCGTCTTTCACGTGCCGTTCCGCGGCAGCCTGCTGTTGCTGCTCGCGGAGAGTGTGCTGTATGCGATCGTCTCGCTGGCGCTCGGCGTGCTGATCGCGGCCGTCACGCCGTCGCAGCGCGCCGCCATGCTCGTTGCGATGGTCGGCACCATGCTCCCGAGCACCTTGCTGTCGGGGATGATCTTTCCCATCGCGAGCATGCCGGGCTGGCTTTCTCCGTTCACGAACATCGTGCCGGCGCGCTGGTTCATCGTGGTGGCGCGCGGGATCATGCTCAAGGGCGTGGGGCTCGAGTACCTCTGGCGCGAAACGCTGGTGCTCGCGGCGATGGCTCTGGTGATCACCGCGCTCGCCGTGCGGACATTCAAGCCGAGGCTGGCATGACGATGCGGAC
>JAYTNC010000276.1:0-2308 GCA_043748515.1 Gemmatimonadota bacterium
CCCCAACTCAGCGCGACCGACTCGGGCACGCCATAAAGCTTGAGGCCCGCGGCGGAGGTCGCCTCGAAGACGCCGAAGAAACCGGGCGACGAAGGGACCGCGACGCCGACGGCGACGATCCCCTGCACGAAGCAGGCGGCCGCGAACGGCGCGGTGATGCCGAGCGCCTTGAAGCCGAGCCAGAAGGCGGCCGCATTGGTGAGCCAGTGCAGGACGGTCCAGGCGAACACCTCGGCCGCCAGCTTCGGTTCGCGCAACACGCCAAGTCCCGACGCGAAGCCGCCACCGAGCGAGCGGAGGCGCGCGCCGAACTTCGTCGACACGAGGTTGCCCGCGCGCTCGGCAAGGCCGAGCATCGCGTCCGGGAAGAGCACGAAGGCGTAGAGCCCCAGCAGGACCGCGCCGAGGAAGATCGCCGCCGAGGCCGCGATCTTCCCGGCGCCGACGCCGAGGATCGTGGCGTCGGCGGGGAATTGCGGGTCGAGCGTGCCGGCGAGCATCAGCAGGATCAGAACGACGCCGTCGAAGAGTCGATCGACAGCGAGCGAAGCGAAGGCGGCGGTGAAGGGCACGTCGCGGCGCTCGCGGGAGATCGCGAAGGCGCGGGCGAACTCGCCGGCGCGCATCGGAAAGACGTTGTTCACCATCATCCCGATCGCGGTCGCGTGCCAGAGCGGCGTGACCGGAATGCGTCCGGCGAGCGGCGTGAGGATCGCCTGCCAGCGGCGCGCGCGCAGCGGGAAGATCGCCGTCGCGACGATCGCGCTCGCGGCCCAGAGCCAGAGGTTGGAGGTGCTGAGCACCCGCACCACCTCGCCAGCCTGCCCGTGCAGGAGATACCAGAGCAGCAGCACGCTCAGGGTGATCCCGAGCGCCCCGCGCCAGTCGAGTCGCATGGTCAGTCCGCGGCGGCGAGCTGGAGCAGGTCGTACAGCTCCGCGAGCGTGTCGTGGTCGGCCGCAGTCTCGGCGTTGCGCAGCCGGTCGCCGAGCGTGAGGGCCTGCTGCAGCGCCTCCTTGCCTCTGAAGAACAGGTCCTCGATCGGGATCACGTCGTCGTCGGGCATGTTCGCCGGTGTGGCGAAATGCGTGGTGGCGAGGGGCGTGAGTCCGGCGATGGAGGTCGCGAGGAGTTCCTGGAGCTCGGCGCCACGTGCGCCGCGCGAGGAGCCCGTCGCGATCGAGGCGGAGCGGGCCGGAGTCGAGCGGCGCGCCGGCGCGGACGGCGCGGACGGCGCGGACGGCGCATCCGGCGCGTACTCGGCGATCGAGGAGATGCCGGCGGCCGGCGTCTTCGAGAGCCGACGCTGACGCGCGATGGTCGCGGCGATCGGGGCGGGGGGAGTGCCGTGCAACCGCTGCAGCAGGTTCGTGAAGCGCGGCCCGACGTCCTCGAGTCCACCCTCGGGCCGGCTCAGCTCCGTGCCCGCCTCGTCGAGCACCCAGAGGGCGCGCGGGTCGAGGGCGGAGGCGCCGCGTTCGGCGGCGAGGAACAGATTCGCGATGTCGGACGCGGAGAAGCTCTGCGCGGCGCGCGCGAGAGACCGCACGGCCGAACGGAGCTCACGGCCCACTCGGTCGCGCGTGGCAGCGTCGACGGCCGCGCGACCATCGGCGACGAGGCGCCGCAGATGCTCTGCCTGACTGACCACCTCGAGCCTGAAGCGCTGGGCCGCGGTCGTAGGCGGGTTCTGCGACGCGGTGATGTAGGCGCCGACCGGACCGGCCGGCAGCAGGGTCGTGATCGGTACGACGTCGTCGGTCTCGCGCTCGCCCGAGCGGAGCGTGTCGGCGGCGTGGGCGAACTCGCGGACCGCGACGGTGTCGGTCGGAGGAAGGCCGCCGGTGCGGATCGCCTCGCCCCCCTCGACGAGCACGCGCGCCGCGGCGCGGAAGAGTCGCCGCCGCTCTGCCGTCGCGTCCTCATGACCGAGTTCGATCGGCTTGGCGGCGGCATCGACCGCGTCGACGACTTCGGCGAGCGGAGGGAGGTCCTTGAGTGCGGCGACGCCGCGCAGGGCGCGGACACGGTTCATGGTCTCGGCGAAGGCCTCGACGGAGGCCGGCTGTTCGGCGAAGGCGAGGAGACCCGCGGCCGCGTCGGCGGTGGCGGTGGCGAGATAGGCCGCGCCCCTGCCCCGGGCGATCGTCTGCATGGCCTTGGGGGCGACGTGGTCGAGTTCGGCGACGCGGATCGTCGCGCGCTTGTCCTCGTTCTCGCCCCAGGTGCGCACGCCACGTACGAGGAACTTGAGGTCGTCGATCGCGGCGATCGCGGTGCCGCGCACCGACGCGTCCCAGTGGAGCTT
>JAYTNC010000277.1:0-24897 GCA_043748515.1 Gemmatimonadota bacterium
TTCGTCGTGACGGGCCTCTTCGAGACCGGCATGTACGAGTACGACAACGGGTACATCTACGTCGACCTCGAGCAGGCGCAGAAGTTCGCCGGGCTCGACACCGCGGTCACGGGCATCGAGGTGCGCACCGTCGACCGCTGGGCCGCGCCGGCCGTCGCCGCGCGGATCGACAGCGTCATGGGCTCGGCCTACTTCACGCGCGACTGGCAGCAGCAGAACAGTTCGCTCTTCCGCGCGCTCAAGCTGGAGAAGTTCGCGATGGCGATCGTGCTGGCGCTGATCATCATGGTCGCGGCGTTCAACATCGTGAGCACGCTCACGATGGTCGTGCGCGACAAGACGCGCGAGATCGGCATCCTCAAGGCGATGGGGCTCCGGGCCGAGTCGGTCCGGGCGATCTTCCTCCTGCAGGGCGCGTTCATCGGCGTCGTCGGGACGAGCATCGGACTGGCGATCGGCATCGGCACGGGGATCGCGCTCGAGAAGGGGCGGCTGATCGCGCTCGACCCGTCGGTCTATTTCATCGATCATCTTCCGGTGCAGCTGCAGCCGTTCGACATCATGCTGATCGCCCTGCTGAGCGTCGGCGTCGCGATCCTCGCGACGCTGTATCCGGCGGCCGCGGCCGCGAAGCTCTACCCGATCGAG
The DNA here is from genome assembly GCA_043748515.1 of Gemmatimonadota bacterium. Lineage (GTDB taxonomy): Bacteria > Gemmatimonadota > Gemmatimonadetes > Gemmatimonadales > Gemmatimonadaceae > Pseudogemmatithrix. Next base: position 649 of record JAYTNC010000277.1, read on the forward strand.
GCGATCCGCAGCGAATGACCGATCCCGTGCGTCTCCCCGTCCTCGAAGCGACCGGCGTCGAGAAGTCCTATCGCGGCGGCGACGGGACGCTCATCCGCGTGCTCGACGGTGTCGACCTCACGGTGACGCCGGGGGAGATGGTGGCGGTCGTCGGCGCGAGCGGCGCCGGCAAGAGCACCTTCCTCCACGTGCTCGGCGCGCTCGACCGCCCGGACGCCGGCGAGGTCCGGCTCGCCGGACAGGCCACGCGGACAGCCAGCGACGAGTCGCTCGCGGAACTCCGGAACCGCACGGTGGGATTCGTCTTCCAGTTCCACCACCTCCTCAAGGAGTTCTCCGCCTTGGAGAACGTGATGATGCCGCTGTTGATCGCCGAGATGCCGCAGGCCGAGGCGCGCGCGCGCGCCGAAGGCCTGCTCGATCGCGTCGGTCTCTCGGCGCGGCGGCATCATCGTCCCTCGGAACTCTCGGGCGGCGAGCAGCAGCGCGCGGCGGTCGCGCGCGCGCTCGCCGCGAAGCCGCCGCTGCTGCTGGCCGACGAGCCGTCGGGCAACCTCGACCATCACAACGCCGAGCGGTTGCACGATCTCTTCGCCGAGCTGACGGGCGAGTTCGCGGTCGGCCTGGTGGTCGTGACGCACAACCGTTCGTTGGCCGCGCGTGCCTCGCGCGTGCTGCACCTCGAGGACGGCCGGCTGCAGCCGGCGTCCGCGTTGCAGGGAGGCGTCTGATGATCTGCGACCAGTGCAAGGAGCGTGATGCCGTCGTGCATCTCACGCAGATGGTCGCGAGCGGCCTCACGCAGGTCCATCTCTGCGAGAAGTGCTCGGCCGAACGCGGCGTCGAGACCACGGTTGCGGAGCCGAAGCACCCGCTTGGCGATTTCCTTCAGGCCGTGCAGCAGCAGGCGGCGCAGATGCCCGGCGACGCGGCGCGCTGCGCCTACTGCGGCACCTCGCTCCGTGACTTCCGTGCGAGCGGACGCTTGGGCTGTGCGCAGTGCTACGGCGCCTTCGAGCAGAGCCTGCGCGAACTGCTCCGGCGGGTGCACGGCTCCACGAAGCACACGGGTTGGCGCTACGAGATGCGCGATCCCGACCTCGTCACGCGCGAGACGACACTCCGCGACCTCCGCGACAAGCTGCAACGCGCGGTGTCGGACGAAGCGTTCGAGTCGGCGGCCACGCTGCGGGACCAGATCCGGGGACTCGAGTGAGCCTCGACCTGAGCCTCGTGCCCGACGGCGGCCTGCATTGGCTGAGCGCGTCCGGCGACCACGCGGGCATCGTGCTCTCGTCGCGCATCCGGCTCGCCCGGAACATCGCCGGCTATGCGTTCCCGACGCGGGCGCGGGAAGGGGAGCGTCTCCGGGTGTTGCATCAGGTCCGCGACGCGGCCGCGCGCATCCCGTCGCTGCGCGACGCCGCGTTCGTGCGGGTGGACGAGTGTTCGCCGCAGGAGCGCTTGCTTCTGCACGAGCGACATCTCGTGAGTCGAGAGCTTGCCGGCCTCGATCAGGGTGCCTCGGCGCCGGGGGCGGGCGCCGTCCTCGTCGCGGGCGAATCGGGCGTGATGGTGAACGAGGAAGACCACCTGCGTGTCCAGGTGTTCCGGTCCGGGTTCGACGTCGCCGGGGCGTTGCGCGAGGCGGAGCGGATCGACCGCGAACTCGGCGCCGAGGTGCCCTACGCGTGGCATCAGGAGTTCGGGTTCCTCACCGCCTGCCCGACGAACACGGGCACGGGGATGCGTGCGTCGGTGTTGATCCATCTGCCGGCCCTCGTGCTCACGCAGGAGATCGGGAAGGTGCTGCAGGGACTGCAGCACATGGGACTGACGTACCGCGGGCTCTACGGCGAGGGCAGCGACGTCCTTGGCAACTTTTTCCAGATCTCGAACCAGACCACGCTCGGTCGCGGCGAGGACGAACTCGCCGACCAGCTCGTGCGCGTGGTGCGGCGGGTGATCGAGCGGGAGGAGGAAGCACGGCGTGTCCTGTTGCGGGACGCCGGGTATATTATCGAGGACAAGTTGTGGCGGGCGTATGGCACCCTGCGTCATGCCCGCAACCTGCCGGCGGACGAGGCGATGAACCTGCTGAGCGGGGTGCGGCTGGCCGCGGGGCTGAATCTGTTGTCGGGACTCAGTGTATACACGCTCAACAAGCTCCTGATCTTCAGCCAGTCGGCGCACCTGTCGCAGGCGGCGGGGCGGGCGTTGACCGAAGGCGAGGCGAACCTGGCGCGTGCGAAGTACGTGCGCACCGTGCTCGCGACCGAATCGAAGCTTCCCGGATGACCCGGGCATATCGAGGCGACCGATGAACGGCTACAACTTCACTGAGCGGGTGCGGAAGGTCCTGGCGATGGCTCGCGAGGAAGCCGCGCGTCTTCATCACGAATACGTCGGCACGGAGCATATCCTGCTCGGGCTGATCCGTGAGGGAGAGGGCGTCGCGGCCGCGGTCCTCAACAACCTCAGCGTCGACCTCGAGGAGATCCAGCAGAAGATCGAGGAGACGGTGAAGAAGGGGAAGGCGGCGCAAGCCTCCGGCCCTGATCTCCCGTACACGTCGCGCGCGAAGAAGGTGCTGGAGCTCGCCATGGGCGAAGCGCGCGAGCTCAATCACAGCTATGTCGGCACCGAACATCTGCTGCTCGGGCTGCTGCGCGAGGAGAAGGGGATCGCCGCACAGGTGCTCTCCGAGGCAGGGGTGAACCTCGAGGCCGCGCGCGCCGAGACGCTGCGCCTGCTCGGCACCGAGATGCCGCAGGGGGGCACGCCGGGCCCGTCGGGAGTGACGCCGACGCCGGCCGCCGCGAAGGGCGAGAAGAAGTCGAAGACGCCCGCGCTCGACCATTTCTGCCGCGACCTGACCACGCTCGCCGCCGAGGGGCAGCTCGACCCGACGATCGGGCGCTTCAAGGAGATCGAGCGGGTGATGGAGGTGCTCTCGCGCCGCAAGAAGAACAACCCGGTGCTGATCGGCGAGCCGGGCGTGGGCAAGACGGCGATCGTCGAGGGCCTCGCTCAGATGATCGCGAACAACACCTGCCCGGATTCGCTGCGCGACCATCGCGTGCTGTCGCTCGACATGGCGGCGGTGATCGCCGGCACGAAGTACCGTGGGCAGTTCGAGGAGCGTCTCAAGGCCGTGATGAACGAGATCGCGCAGAACAAGCAGATCATCCTGTTCATCGACGAGTTGCACACGCTGGTGGGTGCGGGCGCTGCCGAAGGCGCGATCGACGCGAGCAACATGCTCAAGCCGGCGCTCGCGCGCGGCGAACTGCGGTGCGTGGGTGCGTCGACGCTCAACGAGTACCGCAAGTACATCGAGAAGGACGGGGCGCTCGAGCGCCGCTTCCAGACAGTGGTGGTGGACCCGCCCTCGATCGACGAGACGGTCGAGATCCTGAAGGGGCTGCGCGCGAAGTACGAGGACCACCATCGCGTGACGATCCCCGACGAGACGCTCGTGCTCGCGGCCAAGCTTTCGGAGCGCTACATCACCGACCGGTTCCTTCCGGACAAGGCGATCGACGTGATCGACGAGGCCGGCGCGCGTGCGCGGCTCTCGGCGCAGGTGCCGCCGCCGGAGGTCGCCGACCTGAAGACGCAGCTCGAGAAGGTGAACGCCGAGAAGGACGCCGCGGTGCGCGACCAGAACTTCGAGCGCGCGGCCGCGTTGCGCGACACCGAGCGCGAGCTGCAGGGTCAGATCCGCGCGCGCCAGGAGGAGTGGGAGACCAAGCGACAGTCGATCCGTCCGGTGTTGGGCGAAGAGGAGATCGCCTTCATCGTCGGTCGCTGGACGGGGATCCCCGTGACGCGGCTGCAGGAGGCCGAGACGGCCCGCCTGTTGCGGATGGAAGAGGAACTGCACACGCAGGTCGTCGCGCAGGAGGACGCCATCAAGGCGATCGCGAAGGCGATCCGCCGCAGTCGCGCCGGGCTGAAGGACCCGCGCCGGCCGATCGGCTCGTTCATCTTCAGCGGCCCGACGGGCGTCGGCAAGACCGAGCTCGCGCGCGCGCTGGCGAAGTTCCTGTTCGCCGATTCGTCGGCGCTGATCCGCGTCGACATGAGCGAGTACATGGAGAAGTTCTCGGTGTCGCGGCTCATCGGCGCGCCGCCTGGCTACGTCGGCTACGAGGATTCGGGGACGCTCACCAAGGCCGTGCGCCGCAAGCCGTACAGCGTGATCCTGCTCGACGAGATCGAGAAGGCGCACCCTGACGTATTCAACATCCTGCTGCAGGTGCTCGACGAGGGGCATCTCACGGACAACTACGGTCGCATGATCGACTTCAAGAACACCGTCGTGATCATGACGTCGAACGTGGGCGCCAAGGACATCACGAAGAACCGCACGCTGGGCTTCGGCTCGAACGACGTGACGTCGGACTTCGACCGGATCTCCGAGAAGGTGAAGGAGGAGTTGCAGCACGCGTTCAATCCCGAGTTCCTCAACCGGCTCGACGATGTGATCGTATTCCACCCGCTGAGCAAGGAGCACATCGCGCAGATCGTGTCGATCCTGCTGAAGGATGTGCAGCAGCGGCTCGGCGACGAGGAGCTCACGCTCAAGCTGACAGACGGGGCGATCGAGTTCCTCGTCAAGCATGGGTACGACGTCGCGTACGGCGCGCGTCCGCTGAAGCGGGCGATCCAGCGCTGGATCGAGGACCCGCTCTCCGAGAAGATCCTCCTGGCGGAGTTCAGCCGCGGGGACGAGATCGAGGTGGACGTGGCGACCGACGGCACGAAGCTCGCGTTCCGGGTCCCGGCCAGCAGCACCCCCAAGGCCTGACCCCCTCCAAGACCTTTTGAACGAGATTCGGGGCCGGACTGAACCGTCCGACCCCGACCGTGTATATTCCTCTCATGTATCGAGTTCCGAGCGTGGTGCTCGCCGCCTTCGTGGCGGCGGCGCCCTTGGCTGCACAGGATCCATCGTCCCTCACTGGGCGCTGCCTGACCCCCGACTCCATCGACGTCCGGGGGAATCAGCGCGTCTCCCGTGAGGCGGCGGTGGCGTCGTCGGGCCTGGCGCCCGGCGGCACGCTCAACTTCCCCTCGATCCAGCGCGCGATCCGCGATCTGTTCGGGACGGGGGATTTCGACGACGTCGGCATCACCTGCGACGTCGAGGGGCCCACGCGCTCGACGCTCGTCATCGTGCTGAAGGAGCGGCCGATCCTCGGGTCGGTCGGCGTCGCGGGACCGCGACGCGTCTCCGCGCGTCAGGTGCAGGACCGTGTCGATCTGCTCATCGGCCGTCCGGTCGATCCCGCGCAGGTCGCGAAGGCGATGACGCGGATCGATTCGCTCTACCAGGCGAACGGGTACTACCTCGCGCGCGTGCGACCCGAGACGACCGAGGTCGGCGACCGCATCAACATCACGTTCCGGGTCGAGGAAGGGCGCCGACTGGCGATCGCCGGCATCCGGGTCGACGGCAACGACGCGGTCTCCGACCGCGAGATCGTGAGCGTCATGAAGACGAAGCCCGAGGGGTTCCTCTGGTTCCGCCGCGGCGAGTTCGACGAGGACAAGTTCGCGACCGACCTCGGGGAGCGGATCCCGAAGCTCTTCGCGGAGCGCGGCTACGTGGACTTCCAGCTCGACCGGGACTCGCTCGTCGTCGACCGCGAGCGCGGCAAGGCGATGGTCGACCTCGGCATCCGCGAAGGGGAGCAGTACCGCGTGCGTGGGTTCGAGGTGGTCGGCAACCGGCGGTTCACCACCGAGCAGATCGCCGCACTGTACCCGTTCACCGACCGCGCGCCTTCGCTCACCGAGCGCGCACGCGCGCTCGTGAAGCGCCGCGCTCCCGCGACGAACGTCTTCGACCGCACGCGTTGGGAGGAGGCGACCCAGGCGATCACGACGCTCTACAGCAATGAAGGCTACATCTACGCGCAGATCCGCCCCGTCGTCGAACGCGACCCGTCCGACTCGGCCGGCTATGTGCGCCTGCGTTGGGACATCGTCGAGCAGACGCCGGCGATCATCAACCGCGTCGAGATCCTCGGCAACGATTATACGATCGAGAACTGCATCCGCGACCAGCTGGTCATCATCCCGGGTGACGTGTTCAATCAGGACCGGATGATCCGCAGCTGGCGCAGCATCTCGAACCTCGGCTTCTTCGAGGCGCCGCTGCCGTTCCCCGACGTGCGACCGGCGAACGAGGCCGGCGACGTGGACATCGTGTTCCGCGTGAAGGAGAAGCGGACGGGCAATGTGAACTTCGGCGCGTCGGTCGGGCAGGGTACGGGGCTCGGCGGGTTCATCGGCCTCGAGCAGCCCAACCTGTTCGGCAAGTGCAAGCGCGGTTCGGTGCAGTGGCAGTTCGGCCAGTTCATCAACGACTTCAACTCGTCGTACACCGACCCGGGCATCCGCGGGTCGCTGATCTCAGGCCAGCTGAGCGCGTACCGTTCGCAAGCGCGCTATCGCATCGCCGACCTCGGCCGCTCCACGCGCACCGGCGGTTCGCTCCGCGTGGGCTTCCCGTTCCCGCAGAGCCGCTTCACCCGCGTCTTCACGTCGTACGGGCTCGAGTCGGTGCGCTACGGCAACGACGGCCTGCTCGGCACCGTGACGACGAACTCGTGCGCGGGCTGTCTCCGCAGCACGCTCGGACTGGACATCACGCGCGACACGCGCCTCGACATGCCGTTCGCGACCGAAGGCCAGCTGCAGACGTTCAGCGCGCAGTTCAACGGCGGGCCGCTCGGGGGCACGGCGACGTACCAGCGCTACACGACCGAGTTCAAGTCGTACACCGTGCTGGCGCGCATCGGCGGCACCAAGCCGGGGTCGCAGCCGCTGCGCCTGACGTTCGGGCTCTCGGCGCGGTCGGGCGCGTTGTTCGGCGACGCCGGCGACTTCTTCTGGTCGCAGCAGTTCTCGCTCGGCGGCGTGCAGTTCGGCGAGATGCTCCGCGGGTATCCGGAGTTCTCCATCACGCCGGCGGGATACCTCGCGGGGACCGGGACGTACAACGCCCGTCGCGAGTCGTTCGGCAGCGCGTTCTTCGCCTCGACGGCGGAGATCGGGCTGCGCTTCAACCAGTCGGTGTACATCAATGCGTTCTACGATGCCGGCAACCTCTGGGCGCGTCCTCGGGATTTCGACCCGACGCGACTCTACCGGGGTTCCGGCGTCGGTGTGTCCACCGTCACGCCGCTCGGTCCGCTCGGGATCGACTACGCGTACGGTTTCGATCGCCGCGACGTCAACGGCCTGCCGGCCCCCCGGTGGCAACTGCACTTCCGGCTCGGCCAAGTCTTCTAAACCTCGGAGCACAACCATGTTCGTCCGTTCGCGCGGCCTGTTGGCCGCACTCGTTCTCTTCGCCGTCGCCGCGCCCCTCCAGGCGCAGAGCAAGATCGGCTACGTCGACTCGCGCAAGATCCTCCAGGAGATGCCGGGCCGTCAGCAGGTCGAGGCGAAGCTGCGCACCGATCTCGAGGTCCTCGGCGCCCGCGAGAAGAAGATGATCGACTCGCTCAACGTCCTGATGGCCGCGTTCGAGAAGGATTCGGCGACGCTCGCCGCGCCGGACCGCACCCGCCGGTTCGCGTCGCTGCAGCAGTACGACGCGATGTACCGCGACACGCTGCAGGCGCTCCAGGCCGAGGCGCAGCAGCTCCAGGGCGAGGCGATGCAGCCGTTGTTCGACCTGATCAAGCTCGCGCTCGACGACGTCCGCGCGGCCGACGGCCTCGCGATGATCTTCGACATCGGCGGGCAGTCGAATCCGATCGTGGCGATGGACCGCAACCTCGACATCTCCGACAAGGTCATCGCCCGCATCCGCACGATGCCGGCGCAGCGTCCGGTGCCGGCGACCCGGCCGGCTCCCGCCGCCGCGCGACCGAATGGTCCGGTCTCCGCGCCTGCGGGTGTGCGTCGCCCGTAAGCAACGCGCATCGGTCTCCCACCCCCGATGTCCGCTGCAGTGCACACCACGCTCCGCCTCACCGACGTTGCGAACGCCGTCGGTGGGACGGTCGTGGGCGACGGTGATGCGCGCGTCAGCGGGATCGCGTCGCTCGATCGGGCGACCGCGAGCGACCTGACGTTCCTCGCATCGTCCAAGTATTCCAAGCTGTTGATCGACAGTGCCGCTGGCGGGGTGCTCGTGACACCGGATCTCGCCGACGCGCCGGGCCGCTGCGGCAATCGCGTGATCGTCGCGAAGCCTCACGAGGCGATGCTCGCGCTTCTCCCGACATTCTACCGGATGCCGGCGCGGCCCTTCATCGGGGTGCACCCCACCGCGGTGGTCGATCCCTCGGCACGCCTCGACGCGGACTCCTGCGTCGAGGCGTTCTGCGTGATCGGCGCGGAGGCGGAGATCGCGAAGGGCGCGTGGATCGGACCGCACTGTGTCATCGGCGCGGGCGTGACGGTCGGCGCGGACACCAGGCTCGTGAGCCAGGTGACGCTCTATCCGGGCACGGCGCTCGGGGCGCGCGTGCTCCTGCACGCCGGCGTGCGGATCGGCAGCGACGGGTTCGGATTCGTCTTCCAGGGCGGCGCGCACCAGAAGATCCCGCACGTGGGCCGCTGCCTCATCGGCGACGACGTGGAGATCGGCGCGAACAGCGCCATCGACCGCGGCAGCATCGACGCGACCGAGATCGGCGCGGGCACCAAGATCGACAACCTCGTGCATGTGGGCCACAACGTGCGCGTCGGCCGGCTCTGCCTCTTCGCCGCCGGTGTGGGCGTGGCCGGCAGCACGCGCATCGGCGACGGGGTGATGCTCGCCGGGCAGGTCGGTGTCGCGGGTCATCTCACGCTCGGCGATGGCGCGATCATCACCGCGCAGTCGGGTGTGCTGAAGGACGTGCCCGCCGGCGAGACCTGGGGCGGGTTCCCGTCGCGGCCGCAGCGCGAGACCCTCCGCGGGTACGCGGCCGTCAACAAGCTCCCGGACCTGATCAAGCGCCTCCAGAGGTTGCTCGCGCGGGATCCGGAGGCGTGAGCGCGCGTCGCACCATCACGCGCTCCGTGACGGTGGCGGGCGTTGGCCTGCACCTCGGTCGTCCCTGCGAGCTGACGTTCGAGCCCGCCGCGCTCGGATCGGGGATCCGCTTCCAGCGAACGGATCTCGATGGGCGCCCTGAGACGCGCGCGCACATCGACGCGGCGATCGCAGCCGAGCGCCGGACGCAGCTCGGCAGCGGGGACGGGGCGCTCCACACGGTCGAGCATGTGCTCGCGGCGGTGGCTGGCCTCGAGCTCGACGACCTGCTGATCGCGATGGACGCCGCCGAGCCGCCGATCATGGACGGGTCGGCCGAGCCCTTCCGACGGGCGTTGCTCGACGCCGGGCCGCGCGAGCATGGCGGCCGCGCCGACGTGTTGCGACTGCGGGAATCGGTGCGCGTGGTCGACGGCGAGTCGGTCTATGTCGCGCATCCGGCGGACGCGCTCGACCTCGAGGTGACGATCGACTTCCCGCACCCGCTGATCGGGACGCAGAAGGGGCAGTATCGCGTGACGCAGGACGGCTTCTCGCGCGAACTGGCTCCGGCGCGCACATTCGGGATGCTGAGCTGGGTGGAAGGCCTGCGGGAGAAGGGATTGATCCAGGGCGCGTCGACCGAGAACACGATCGTGCTCGACGATCGCGACGTGGTGGGGACGACGCTGCGCTGGCCGGACGAGTTCGTGCGGCACAAGGCGCTGGACGTGGTGGGAGACCTGGCGTTGGCCGGGATGCGCGTCGCGGCGCGCATCATGGCGACCAAGCCGAGTCATCGAGGGACCGTGACGCTCGTGCGCGAGATGCTCGCGCACGCACTGCCGCAACAATCGGAGGCACCAGTGCTGCTGGGAATCGAGGACATCATGAAGATCCTCCCTCACCGTTATCCGTTCCTGCTCGTGGACCGGATCGTGGAGATGGAGGAGAAGAAGCGGATCGTGGGGATCAAGAACGTCACGATCAACGAACCCTTCTTCCAAGGCCACTTCCCGGGACACCCGATCATGCCGGGCGTGCTCATCGTGGAAGCGATGGCCCAGGTGGGCGGCGTGCTGCTGATGGGCACGGTGGATGACCCGGAGAGCAAGGTCGTCTACTTCATGTCGCTCGACAACGTGAAGTTCCGGAAGCCCGTACGACCGGGCGATCAGGTGCGGATCGAGGTCGACATCGTCCAGCTCCGCAACACGGTCTGCCGCATCAAGGGCGTCGCCAAAGTCGATGACGGCGTGGTCTGCGAGGCCGAGATGGCGGCGGTGGTGCGCGACCGATGAGCGCCCGCATCCATCCCACCGCGATCGTCCACAAGGACGCGCAGCTGGCCGACGATGTCCAGGTCGGCCCGTGGGCCTACATCGGCCCGCACTGCACCGTCGGCGCCGGCGGCGTGATCCACATGCGCGCGACGCTCGAGGAGCATGTGCACCTCGCGCCGCGCGTGAGCGTCGGCGTCGGGAGCGTGCTCGGCGGCGCGCCGCAGGACCTGAAGTTCAAGGGCGAGGTCACGACCGTCGAGATCGGCGAGGGCACGACGATCCGCGAGTACGCGACGATCAACCGCGGCACGTCGGAGTCGTTGAAGACGAGCGTCGGGAAGGGATGTTTCCTGATGTCGTACGTCCATCTCGCGCACGACTGCCATGTCGGCGACGGCGTGATCATCTCCAACGGCACGCAGCTCGCCGGTCACATCAGGATCGACGACCGCGCGATCATCTCCGGGCTCTGCGCGATACACCAGTTCGTGAAGATCGGCCGCCACGCCTTCGTCGGCGGCATGTCGCGCGTCGCGAAGGACATCCCGCCGTTCGTGAAGGCGGTGGGGAATCCGGTCAAGCTCTACGGCCTCAACTCCGTCGGGCTGCAGCGCAGCGGGTTCTCCGACGTGACGGTGTCGGAGCTCAAGAAGGCCTACCGCCTCTTCTTCCGCTCGGACATCAACGTCTCGCAGGCGATGGAGCGCGCCGCGAGCGAGCTCAAGCCGTTCCCCGAGGTCGAGGCGTTCATCGCCTTCGTCGAGGCGAGCGGCCGGGGGATCGTCACGTGACCCAGCCCATCCGCATCGGCGTCGTCGGCACCGGGAGCCTCGGCTACCACCATGCGCGGATCCTGCGCGAGATCCCCACGGTGGTGTTCCGCGGCTTCTACGAGGCCAACGCCGAGCGCGCCGGCACGGTCCAGCGCGAACTCGGCGTGCGCGCCTATCCCACCCTCGACGCGCTGCTCGACGACGTCGACGCGGTCTCGATCGTGGTGCCGACCCCGAAGCACCACGAGGTCGCGATGGCGGCGCTCGCGAAGGGCAAGCACCTGCTCATCGAGAAGCCGATCACCGTCACGCTCGGCGAGGCGGACGAACTGCTGGCGCTCGCCGAGCGGCAAGGCGTGATGGTGCAGATCGGACACATCGAGCGCTTCAACCGCGCGATCCGTGCGGCGATGCCGTACATCGACCGTCCGCTCTTCATCGACAGCGACCGGCTTGCGCCGTTCAACCCGCGCGGCTCGGACGTGGCAGTGGTGCTCGACCTGATGATCCACGACATCGACCTCGTGCTGACGCTGACCGGTTCGCCGGTGAAGGACGTCGCCGCGGCCGGACTCGGCGTGCTGACGCCCTCGATCGACATCGCCGACGCGCGCATCACGTTCGCGAGCGGGGCGGTAGCGACGATCACGTCGAGCCGCGTGTCGAAGGACCGGATGCGCAAGCTCCGGATCTTCCAGCGCAACGGCTACCTCTCGCTCGACCTCGCGGCCGGCACGGGCGAGATGTACCGCCTGCGCGGCGATGTCGACCTCGCGTCGCTCGCGAAGCAGGCGCAGCCGCTCGAGGCCTTCGTGGAGCGCGTGCCGATCGACGCGCCTGAGGGTGAACCGCTGCGGCTCGAACTCGAGAGCTTCGTCGCGGCGCTGCGCGGCGAGCAGGCGGTCGCGGTCACCGGCCGCGCGGGGCGCGACGCGCTCGCCGTCGCGCTGCGCATCGTGACCGAGATCGAGCGCTCGCGCTCGACGGTGGGGGCACTGCAGCAGGGCCGCGGTGCGTGAGATCCTGATCCTCGCCGGCGAGGCGTCGGGTGACCTCCACGGGTCGATCCTCGCCGAGCGGCTGAAGGCGATGCGGCCCGACCTCGCGATCGCCGGCACCGGCGGTGCGCGCATGCGCGAGGCCGGCGTCGACCTGATCGTCGAGCACGAGGGCGTCGTCGGTTTCGTCGAGGTGTTGCGGCACATCCCGTCGCACCTGCGACTGCTGCGACGGCTCAAGCAACGCCTCGCGGCGGGGAATGTCGCGCTCGTGATCTGCATCGACTACCCCGGCTTCAACATGCGCGTCGCGGCGGCCGCCCACGAGCTGGGCGTGCCGGTGCTCTACTACATCACGCCGCAGGTCTGGGCCTGGAAGGCAGGCCGCATGCGCACCATGGCGCGCATCATCACGAAGGCGGCGGTGATCCTCCCGTTCGAGGAGAAGATGCTGCGCGACGCGGGGGTCGACGCGACGTTCGTCGGGCATCCGCTGCTCGACCGCGCGGCGGCGATGCCGAGCCGCGCGGTGGCGCGCGCAAGGCTCGGGTTCACCGAGGCCGACGAGGTGCTCGCGCTCTTCCCGGGGAGCCGCGCGCAGGAGATCCGGCGGCACCTGCACGAGTTCGTTGCGGTCGCGCGCGAACTCGAGGCGCGGCGCCCCGGCCTCAAGGTCGTGCTCAGCGTCGCGCCGACCATCCAGCTGCGCGACGACGAGGTGCCGTATCCCCTGGTGCGTTCGGCGTCGTTCGACGTGCTGCGCGCCGCCGACGTCGCGCTCTGCAAGAGCGGGACGACCACGCTCGAGGCCGCGGTCGCCGGGTGTCCCTGCGCGATCGTCTACAAGACGAGTGCGATCTCCTACGCGATCGCGCGCCGGCTCGTGAAGATCGAACACATCGGCCTGCTGAACATCGTGGCGGGACGCACCGTCGCGCCGGAGTTCGTGCAGGACGCCTTCCGGACGCTGCCGGTCGCCGACGCGCTCGAGCCGCTCTTCGACCGCGACGGCGCGGCGCGCAAGGCGATGATCGCAGGGCTCGCTGAGGTGCGCGCAAAATTGGGCGAGCCGGGAGCGACCGGTCGCGTCGCCGCGCTGGCCGCCGGGCTCGCCGGATGAGCGACCGAATGAGCGGCGCGCGCGCGGCCCCCACGACGCCAGGGCGCACCGCCGCCGAGGAGCGCCGCATCCGGTGGATCGTCCGGCTCGGCACGCCGCTGTTGCGCTTGCTCGCATTGACGTGGCGCGTCTCCGAGGTGCGCGGCGAGAACTGGCGTACGCTGCGCGCAGCGAAGAAGCCGTTCATCGTGGCCTGCTGGCACGGGCAGCTGATGCCGCTGACGTGGGCCCGGCGCGGGGCGGGGATGTCGGTCATGATCAGCGAGCACAGCGATGGCGAGATCATCGCGCGGATCTGCGAGCGCTGGGGGTATCGCACCGTGCGCGGATCGACCTCGCGGGGAGCCGGCCGCGCACTGCTCGGCATGATCCGCGACCTCGAGGCGGGGCGGGAGTTCGCGATCACGCCGGACGGACCGCGCGGACCGGCCGGCGTCGCACAGCCCGGGACTCTGCTCGCGTCACAGCGCTCGGGCGCGCCGATCATCCCCATGCGAGCCGACTGCGATCGCGCGTGGTACCTGGGCGGGTGGGACCGGTTCTTGGTCCCCAAGCCGTTCGCGCGCGTGACCGTGTCGTACGGCGCGCCGATGGTGGCGACCGCGACCGATGCGTCGGCGCAGGCGGATCTCGCGCAGCGCATGGGGCCCGCGATCCCCGCGCACCTGCCGCCGCGGCGCTGACGATGGATCCGCGGCGTGGGATCGACGCAGTGTGGGCGCGGGACGGCGCCGGCGCGCGGGCACTCGCACCGTTGTCCTGGCTGTTCGGTGCCGTGACCGCGGCGCGGAACGCCGCGTTCGATCTCGGACTGCTCCGCTCGTACCCACTCGGCCTTCCCGCCGTCAGCGTCGGCAACCTGAGCGTCGGCGGCACGGGCAAGACGCCGATCTCGGCCTGGCTCGCGCAGCGCTTTCTCTCGCTGGGGGCGCGTCCCGCGATCCTGCTTCGCGGCTATGGCGACGACGAACCGCTCGTGCACGAACGGCTCACGCCGGGTGCGATCGTCGTGGCCGACGCGGATCGCGTGCGCGGTGCGGCCACCGCACGTGGCCGCGGCGCACAGGTGCTCGTGCTCGACGATGCGTTCCAGCATCGTCGGGCGAAGCGCGACCTCGACATCGTGCTCGTGGCGGCCGAGCAGGCGCGCGCGCACCGGTTGTTGCCGGCGGGGCCGTTCCGTGAACCGCGATCGGCGCTCGGTCGCGCCCAGGTGCTCATCGTGACGCGGAAGCGCGCGACGCGGGCGGAGGCCGACGCGGTCGCGGCGCAGTGGGCGGCGGAGCAACCGGCGCTCACGATCGCGGTCGCATCGCTGGCGCCCGGCGATCTCGTGCGCGTGGGCGGCTCCGAACGGAAACAGGTCTCGTCGTTGCGCGGGGCAGCAGTGCTCGCGATCTCCGCGATCGGCGCGCCTTCGACGTTCGAGGGGCAACTTGCCGATATGGGCGCGACGGTCGAGTCGGCCGCGTTCGCCGATCATCACGCGTTCACGGACGCCGAAGTCGGCGCACTCGCGGCCCGTGCCGCCGCGACGGGCATGGTGGTCTGCACGCTCAAGGACGCCGTCAAGCTGGAGGGTCGCTGGCCTCGCCAAGCTCCGGCCTTGTGGTATCTTTCTCAGGCTGTCACCATCGAGCGCGGTGCAGGGGCGTTGGAAGGCCTGCTCGCTCGGACGGTGCCGGCCACCCGCTAGCCAACCGAACCCGTTCCGCCGGCCCCCAGCCGGCTTTGTGCCCCCAACTCCCATGGCAGACTTCCGCCTCCCGACCGACACGATCGTCCGCCCCGACAAGGATCGTTTCCTCAACGAGGAGAATCCTTTCGAGGCGATGATGTCCCGCCTGGACCGCGCGGCCAAGTTGCTGGATCTCGAACCCGGCATCTACAAGGTGCTGCGCAGCGCCGAGAAGGAGATCACGGTGTCGATCCCCGTGATGATGGACAACGGCGAGGTCGAGGTCTTCACGGGCATCCGCGTCCTGCACAACACGTCGCGCGGCCCGGCGAAGGGTGGCATCCGCTTCGACATGAACGTCTCGCTCGACGAGGTGAAGGCCCTCGCGGCGTGGATGACGTGGAAGTGCGCGGTGGTGAACATCCCGTTCGGCGGCGCGAAGGGCGGTGTGATCTGCGACCCGCTCAAGATGTCGGTCGGTGAACTCGAGCGCGTGACGCGCCGCTACACGGCGGGGATCATCCAGACGCTCGGACCGGACTCGGATGTGCCGGCGCCGGACGTGAACACGAACGAGCGCGTGATGGCGTGGCTGATGGACACCTACTCGATGCACGTCGGGCACACCGTCAACGCGGTGACGACGGGCAAGCCGGTCGAGATGGGCGGATCGCTCGGCCGTCGCGAGGCGACCGGACGCGGCGTGATGATCACGACGCTGCAGGCGCTCGAGCACCTCAAGATGGACGTGCAGGGCGCGACCGTCGTGGTGCAGGGCTTCGGCAACGTCGGCTCGATCGGCGCGCAGCTCCTGCAGCAGGCGGGGTGCAAGGTCATCGGCATCAGCGACCGCACCGGCGGCTGGCACAACCCCAAGGGCATCGACGTCGACGACGCGATCGCCCACGTCAAGAAGCACAAGACGCTCGAAGGCTACGGCAAGGGCGTCGCGGTCACCAACGAACAGCTGCTCGAGCTCGAGGTGGACGTGCTCGTGCCGGCCGCGCTCGAGAACGTGATCACGACCAAGAACGCGAAGAACATCAAGGCCAAGGTCATCTGCGAGGGCGCCAACGGCCCGACGACGGCCGCCGCCGACGCGCTGCTCGACGAGAAGGGCATCTTCGTGATCCCCGACATCCTCGCGAACGCGGGCGGCGTCACCGTGAGCTATTTCGAGTGGGTGCAGAACCGCGGTGGCTATTACTGGACGGAGCAGGTGGTGAACGACCGCCTCCGCGACATCATGGTCAACAGCTTCCGCGAAGTGCTGAAGCTCTCGACGCAGCACAAGGTGAACATGCGCACGGCCGCGTACATGGTGGCGATCAGCCGCGTCGCGACGGTGCATCGCCTGCGCGGCATCTATGCGTGAGCCGGTCGTCGCCCCGCTCGGCCGGGGGCGGCGGTGAAGGTGTGGGTGGCCGCCGTCGGGAAGCCGCGCGATGCGGCGCTCGCGGCGGCCATTCGCGAGTACGAGACCCGGGCGGCGCGCTATTGGCCGCTCGAAGTGGTCGAGGTGAAGGAGGAGTCGGCACGGTCGTCGGGCGAGGTCGTGGTGATGCGGAAGGAGGGGGAGCGGTTGCTGGAACGGATCCCCGCGGGCGCGCGGCTGGTGCTCTGTGATCCCGGCGGCGAGACGATGGACTCGCGCACGTTCGCTGCGATGCTACAGGGCCAACGGGAGCGGGCACAGGACGTCGCCTTCGTGATCGGCGGCGCGCACGGGATCGGCGAAGTGGTGCGGGACCGGCCGCACAGACGGATCGCAGTGGCTCCGTGGACCCTCCCGCACGAACTGGCGCGCCTGGTGCTCGCCGAACAGCTCTACCGCGCCGGCACGATCGGGCGCAACGAACCCTACCACAAGTGACCCTGCGCGCCGTGACGTCCCCCACCCTCGATCGGCACCGATGTCATCCGCGGACCCGCAGCGCGACGCAGGGGGCCGCGTGAGCGCGCCCCGCGTCGTCACCGAGCCACTCGGCGGCGGACCGCTCTCGCGCGCCGTGCAGGACGGCGTCGCGCCCTCGGAGTGGTCGAAGGCACGCCCACGCGGCGCCGCCGCGTGGACGGCGCATGCCGAAGCGGTGCGCGCGGAGTTCTCGGCGAGTCGCTGGCTCGCGGGACTTCGTCCGGCTTTCGATGCGAACGGCGCGGCGGCCGAACGGCTCGAGCGCGTCGCTTCGCAGAACGGGATCGTCGTGACGACCGGACAGCAGCCGGGGCTCTTCGGCGGTCCGCTCTACACGTTGCTCAAAGCCTTCTCGGCGCTCGCGTTGGCCGACCGGATCGAGCGCGAGACGGGCATCCCCGCAGCGCCCGTGTTCTGGGCCGCGACCGACGACGCCGACTTCGCCGAGGCCTCATGGACGGCCGTCGCCGAAGAAGGCGTGGTCCGCCGCTTGAGCATCGCGCGCAAGGGGCCGGACGGCCTCGTCATGGCGGAGGTGCCGCTTGGCGAGACGGCGCAGCAGTTCGAACACCTCCTGAGTGCCGCCGGCTCGGCGCCTCATGCCGGCGTGTTCGATGCGCTGCGCAGAGCGTACCAGCCCGACGCGACCGTCGGGTCGGCGTACGTGAAGTTCATGCGCAGCCTGCTCGAACCGCACGGCATCGCGGTGCTCGACGCCTGGCATCCGGCGACCCGCGCGGCCGCACGGCCGACGCTGGTGCAGGCGTTGCGGCGCGCGGCGGCCGTCGACGAAGCGCTCGCTCTCCGCGTCGTCGCGATCGAACGCGCGGGATTCCGCGCGCAGGTGGCGCGCGTGCCGAAGCTCTCGCTCGTCTTCCGGGGTCACGCCGGCGTGAAGGAACGGATCCCGATCGCGCAGGCGCTCGATGTCGCCGACCGAGCCGACGCGGTGCTCTCGGCCAACGTGCTCCTGCGCCCGATCGTCGAAAGCCGGATCCTTCCCACCGTCGCGTACGTCGCGGGACCGGGCGAGATCGCCTACTTCGCGCAGGTCGGCGCGGTGGCCGACGCGCTCGGCGTCGCCACGCCGCTCGCGGTCCCGCGCTGGGGCGCGACGATCGTCGAGCCGAGCATCGACCGCCGACTGGGGCGTTTGGGCATGGTGATCGAGGACATCCGTGCACCGCATGAGGCCGAACGCCGCCTCGGCGATCGCGCGGTGCCGGCGGACGTGCGCACAGGCCTCGAGGGATTGCGCGAGGATCTCGCGCGGAGGCTCGGCGCGTTGCGCGAGGTCTCGGCCTCGCTCGACCATCTCGTGCCGGAGCGTGTGATCGAAGGCGCGCGCCATCAGATGCTCCACCGCGTGGACCGACTCGAACGCCGGCTGCGCGCCGCCGCGCGCGCGCGTCAGACGGAGGCGGTGCAGGATCTCGCCGCGGTGCGCGCCGCGCTGATGCCGGAAGGACAGCGGCAGGAACGCCGGCTGAACGCGGTGCCGATGCTCGCGCGTCACGGGGACCTCCTGCTCGCGCAATTGAAGGCGGGGGCCGCGATGCACGCGGGGACGCTGGTCGGCGCGTGAGCACCTGGGGCGGGGCGCGGCTGATCGCCGCGGGGATCCTGCTCAGCCGGATCTCCGGTCTCGTCCGGCAGAAGGTCATCGCCTGGTTCCTCGGTGATGGCGATGCCGCCGACGCGCTCGCGTCGGCGTTCCGCATCCCGAACTTCCTGCAGAACCTGTTCGGCGAGGGTGTGCTCTCGGCGTCGTTCATCCCGGCGTACGCGAAGCTGATCGCGGAAGGCAAGCGCGAGGAGGCGGGCCGAGTGGCCGGCGCGGTCGCATCGCTGCTCGCACTGACGACCGCCGCGCTCGTGCTGTTCGGCGTGGTCGCGTCGCCGTTGCTCGTCGCCCTGATCGCGCCAGGGTTCGATGGCGAGAAGCGCGACCTCACTATCCGCCTCGTCCGCGTGATCTTCCCCGGCGTGGGGCTGCTGGTGCTGAGCGCCTGGTGCCTGGGCGTGCTCAACTCGCACAAGAGGTTCTTCCTCTCGTACGTCTCGCCCGTGCTGTTCAATGCCACGATGATCGTGGCGCTGCTCGTGGCCGGCCCCGGCGAGTCGCCTGAGCGCGTCGTGATGATCGCGGCGTGGGCGAGCGTGGCAGGCAGCCTGCTGCAGTTCGTCGTGCAGCTGCCCACGGTGTGGCGACTCGATCGCGAACTGCGCTTCACGCTCGACGCGTCGTCGCCGATCGTTCGCGGGGTCGCGACGCGATTCGGCACCGTGGTGGTCGGGCGCGGCGTGGTGCAGATCAGCGGCTTCGTCGACACCGCGATCGCGTCGCTCGTGAGCGCCGGATCGGTGGCGACGCTCGGCTACGCGCAGGCGCTCTCGATGCTGCCCGTGTCGCTCTTCGGCATGTCGATCTCGGCCGCCGAGCTCCCGGCGATGGCGGGAGAGCAGGGCAGCGCACAGGAGGTGGCCGCCGCGTTACGTGTGCGACTCGATCGCGGACTCGGCCGCATCGCGTACTTCGTGATCCCGTCCGCGGCCGCCTTCCTGATGATCGGCGGTGTGATCGCCGCCGGCCTGTACGAGGGCGGCGCCTTCAGCGCGGAGAGCGCACGCTGGGTGTGGGCGGCGCTCGCGGGCTCGGCAGTGGGATTGCTCGCCGGCACGATGGGGCGGCTCTACTCGAGCGCCAGCTACGCGCTCGGCGACGCGCGCACACCGCTCAAGTTCGCGATCGTGCGCGTCGCGCTCGGCGCGCTGCTCGGTTGGTCGCTCTCGCTCTCGTTGCCCGGGCTCCTCGGCCTCGATCCGCGCTGGGGGATCGCCGCGCTCACGGGCGCGTCGGGGTTCGCGGCGTGGGTCGAGTTCCACCTCCTCCGCCGTGCGATCTCGCGGCGGATCGGCGAGACCGGCGTTCCGGCAGCGCATCTTGCGACGCTCTGGGCCTGTGCGGTCGCTGCGGGGCTGGCGGGCGCGGGCACCGCTCGGTTGCTCGACGGACGGATGGCGCTCGTCGTGGCGGCGGTCGCCGTGCCGGTCTTCGGCGCGGTGTATCTCGGACTCACACGGCTCCTCAAGGCGGACGATGCGCGACGCGCCTGAGATCGTCGCGCAGAAGCTTGCCCACCTGCCGGATACGCCGGGCGTCTATCTCTGGAAGGACGCCGAGAGCGTGGTGCTCTACATCGGCAAGGCGAAGCGCCTGCGGCCGCGCGTGCGGAGCTACTTCGGATCGGATCATCCCGACAGCCCCAAGACGCGTCGCCTCGTCGAGCGGATCGCCGACGTCGAGACGATCGTCGTGCCGGACGAGGCCAGCGCGCTGATCCTCGAGCAGAACCTGATCAAGGAGCACCGGCCGAAGTACAACGTGCTGATGCGGGACGACAAGACGTACCCGTACATCAAGGTCACGGTGCAGGAGCCGTATCCGCGCGTCTTCGTGACGCGCCGGCTGCAGAGCGACGGTGGGCGCTACTTCGGGCCGTACACCGACGTCTCGGCGATGCGCCGCGCGCTCGAGGTGATGAAGCGGATCTTCACCGTGCGCTCGTGCAAGTACGACATGCCGCGCGAGATGCCGGAGCGCGCCTGCCTCGACTATCACATCGGGCGGTGCAAGGCGCCCTGCGTGGGGCTGCAGTCGCAGGCCGACTACCGCGCGATGATCGACGAGGTGCTCGACTTCCTCGACGGGCGCACCGACGACGCCGTGAATCAGGTGCGTCGGCGCATGGAGCAGGCGGCGGAGGCGCTCGACTTCGAGCGTGCGGCCGAACTGCGCGACGCGGTCGTACGCCTGCAGCGGCTCGAGGAGCCCACCGTGGTGATGGAGGTCGAGGGCGGGGATCGCGACGTCGTGGGCTACGCGCGCGACGGCGACGATGCCGCCGCCACGCTGCTCCGCATCCGGAGCGGGAAGCTCGTCGCGCGCGAGCATCGCTTCCTCGAGGGCGTCGAGGGTGAGCACGACGGCCACGTGCTCTCGGCCTACCTCGTCGGCAGCTACCTCAAGGCACCCGCCCGCGCGCGCGAACTGTTGCTGCCGTTCGACTTCGAGGATCGAGAACTCTTCGAGCAGGCGCTCGCCGGCGAGGCGCGCGTGCTCATCCCGCAACGCGGTCCCAAGCGGGAACTGCTCGACCTCGCCGAACAGAACGCGCGGCACCTGCTCGAGGAGTTCAAGCTCGCGGAGCAGGAGACCGACGAGCGCGCGGCCGATCCCGTGTACGAACTCGGACAGCAGCTCGGACTCGAGAAGCTCCCGCGATCACTGGTCTGCTTCGACAACTCGACCGCACAGGGCAAGGACAGCGTGGGGAGCGTCGTCTGGTTCGAGAACGGGCGTCCGCGCCGCTCGGAGTACCGCACCATGCGCGTGAAGTCGGTCGACGAGGCGGCGGGTCCCGACGACTTCCAGTCGATGCGCGAGGTGGTGGGCCGGTACTTCCGCCGCCGGCTCGACGAGAAGAAACCGTTGCCCGATCTCGTGGTCGTCGACGGCGGCAAGGGGCAGTTGAGCGCCGCCGACGAAGCGCTGCAGGCACTCGGGCTCGGCGCGCTCCCGTTGGTGAGTCTCGCGAAGCGCGAGGAGGAGATCTTCCTCCGTGGCCGCTCCGAGCCACTGCGGCTGCCGCGCCGCTCGGCCGCGCTCCGTCTGCTGCAACAGGCGCGCGATGAGGCGCATCGCACCGCCGTCGGCTACAATCGCAAGCGCCGCTCCATGCGGACGATCACGAGCGAACTCCTGCGCATCCCCGGCGTCGGTCCGAAGAAGCGGAGCACGCTGCTCGCGACGTTCGGATCGTTGCAGGGGGTCCGCGAGGCGACGCTCGAGCAGATCGCGGCGGTCGAGGGCTTCAGCGAAAAGAGCGCGCGGAATGTATTGCAGGCGTTGGGGGTGCTGCCGCCGGATGTGGCGACGGACGCGCCCGTGTCAGATGCGTGAGTCCTAATCCTCCAGCCTTCGTCCCATGACCTGGTCGCTCCATTGCTCGGTGTGCGCCTACGCGCAGCCGGACGGTTCGAAACTCGCTTCGCTCTGCCCCGACTGCGGCCAGCCGCTGATGGTCCGGTACGGCGCCGCGGTCCCGCGCAGCGCGATCACCGGTGAGGCGAGCCTCTGGCGCTACCGCGCCGCGCTGCCAGTCGCGTCAGGTGAGACCGCGGTCACGCTCGGCGAGGGCATGACCCCGCTGATCGAGTTGCCGCATCTCGCGAAGGACGTCGGCGTGCGTCGGCTCTGGGTCAAGGACGAGGGCGTCAACCCGACCGCGAGCTTCAAGGCGCGCGGCCTGATGATGGCGGTCACGCGCGCGAAGGCGCTGCGGCTGCCGGGCGTCTGCGTACCGACGGCGGGGAACGCGGGCATCGCGCTCGCGGCGTACGCGGCGGCTGCGCAGATGCCCTGCCGGATCTACGCGCCGGAGACCACGCCGCCGCCGATCCTCGGATCGATCCGCGCGCTCGGCGCGCAGCTGGAGCTGGTGCAGGGCCACATCGGCGACGCGGGCAAGGCGACGATGGCCTTCGCGAAGGAGAGCGGCTTCTTCAACGTCGCGACCGTGCGCGAGCCGTACCGCGTGGAGGGGATGAAGACGATGGGCTATGAGGTCGCGGAGCAGCTGGGTTGGCGCCTGCCCGACGCGATCGTGTACCCGACCGGCGGCGGCGAGGGCACCATCGGTATCTGGAAGGCGATGGCCGAGATGCTCGAGTGGGGCTGGCTTCCGAAGGAGTCGAAGAAGCCGCGGATGATCATCGCGCAGGCCGACGGCTGCGCACCGCTCGTGCGGGCCTTCCGCGACGGCGCCGAGAAGGCGACGCCGTGGGAGAACCCGACGACGCACGCGAGCGGACTGCGCGTGCCGGGCCCGCTCGGCGACCGGCTCACGCTGCGCACGCTGCGTGAGAGCGCGGGCGATGCCGAAGCGGTGAGCGAGGAGCGGATCCGCTACGGCACCTTCCTGCTGGCGTCGACGAGTGGCATCGACGCGGCACCCGAAGGCGGCGCGGCGCTCGAGGCGACGCGGCAACTGGTCGCCGCAGGTCGGCTGGATGCGAATTCCGAGGTGGTCGTGTTCAACACCGGTTCCGGCGCCTCATACCGCTGGTAGCGAACTCCGGAGGATGAAGGTCGGCGCTGCGGCGATGACGTTATCTTTCACCCTTCATCCTCCTGCCTTCATCGCTGCCCCATGCGCATCGCGATCCTCGATCCCTTCTCCGGGATCTCCGGCGACATGTTCCTCGGGGCCCTGCTCGACGCGGGCCTCGAGGAGTCGTTCATCACGGCGCTTCCGGCGACCCTCGGTCTCGAAGGCGTGACCGTGCAGGTCACCAAGGTCTCGCGCGGTCAGATCGCCTGCCACAAGGTCGACTTCACGATCCCGCCGCAGCCGCACGGGCGGCACCTGAAGCACATCAAGGCGATCGTCGAGGCGACACCCGCGCCCGACACCGTGAAGGCGAAGGCGATGCGGGCCTTCACGCTCATCACGGAATGCGAGGCCGCGATCCACGGCACGACCGTCGAGCGTGTGCATCTGCACGAGGTCGGCAGCGTCGACGCGATCCTCGATATCGTCGGATGCATATGGGGCCTCGAGAAGCTGGGCGTGACCGACGTGTTCTGCGGGCCGCTCTCGGTCGGCGACGGCTTCGTCGATACGCAGCACGGCCGCATGGCAGTGCCCACGGCCGCGACACTCCGGCTTCTCGAAGGGCTGCCGATCCGTCCGGGTCCCGAGGGTGCAGGTGAACTCGTCACGCCCACAGGCGCTGCCCTGGTGCGTGTGCTGAGCGCGGGGGCGCCGCCGGCCGAGTACATCCCGCGCGGAAGCGGATTCGGGGCAGGGACCAAGGACTTCAAGGACCGCGCGAACGCATTGCGCATCGTGCTCGCCGATGCGGCGGACGCAGCGGTGGAAGCGGTCGTCGAGCAACTCGTGATGCTCGCAGCCGACATCGACGACGCGACGGGCGAACAGATCGCCGCCTTCGCCGACGCGATCCGGCTCTCCGGCGCACTCGACGTCACGCTGCTCTCGACTGTGATGAAGAAGGGCCGGCTCGGCACGCGCATCGAAGTGCTGTGCGCGCCAGCTGAGGCCGACCGTCTCGAGCGGCTGTTGTTGATCGAGAGCACGACGATCGGCGTGCGGCGACACGTGGTGAGTCGGCGCGCGCTACCCCGAGAGATGCGCGAGGTCCGAGTGGGCGGCGAGGTCGTTCGCCTGAAGGTCGTGACGCTGCCGGACGGGAGCACCCGCGCCAAGCCCGAGTTCGACGACGTGCGGCGCGTGGCGGCGTTCACCGGGCGGTCCCTGCAGGAGATCGCCGACGCGGCGAGAGACGCGGCGAGAGACGCGGCGAGAGGCGCGGCAACGGACACGGCGCGCCCGTGAAGGCCGCCCCCTTGCGAGCGTGAGTCTGGGGAGTTGGCCAGAGCGGGGCGTGTCGAAGCATCGCAAGTATCTGTCCCG
>JAYTNC010000278.1:0-9048 GCA_043748515.1 Gemmatimonadota bacterium
GACGAGCACACCTTCGACCGGCTGGTCGGACTCGTACGCGACGCGGATCCGCTCCCACACGCGCATGAAGTCGGCCTTCTTCTTCGACAGGACGACCGAGCCCTCGCTGTCCTCGAGATGCTCGAGGAGGACCTCGACCTCGTCACCGATCTTGAGGTCGGGCATGTCCTTGAACTCTTCGAGCGGGATCGTCCCTTCGGACTTGAATCCGATGTCGAGGACGACAAGGTTCTCGCGGATCTCGAGGACGGTCGCCTTCACGATCTCGCCCTCTTCGATCGAGGCGAGCGTGCCGTTGTACATGTCCATCATCGCGTCGAACTCGTCGGAGGACAGTTCGTCCTCGTCGTACAGCTCGGGGCGGCGGTTGGCGAGGGGGCGCAACTGTGCCTTCTGGGCGTCGCGCTTCTTGCGCGCGATCGCTTCGGGCGACAGCGATTCGGCCTGTTCGGTCTCTTCGGTCTCGATGCCGGTCATGGGTAGTGCTCCAATTCCGCGGAGTGTTCGGCTCGCCGCGTCGAGGCGTGGGGTGGGTGGTACGGGAAATACCCCGCGTCCGGCGAGGCCGGACTACGGGAGCCTTGAAGCATACCCGAGCGGGGGAAGCCGGTCAACCTCAGTCGGCGCGCTTCAGCCGGCGCGCTTCACTCGGCGCGCTGCGCCTGCCTGGCCAATGCCACGATCCGGTCGACCTGCTCCGACTGCGTGAGGTACGTCGTGTCGATCAACACGGCATCGTCCGCTCGCTGCGTCTGCGACTCGTCCTTGGAGTCCCGGTGCACGAGCGCATCGACCTCCGCGGCGATCTCCGCGTCCGTCGGCTGCCGCTCGAGACGCTGGATCAACCGCCGCTTGGCCCGTTCCCAGGTGTCGGCGACGAGGAAGATCTTGACGCGCGCCTGCGGAAAGACCGCCGTTCCCATGTCGCGACCGTCCACGACCACCGAATGCCCCTCGGCCGCCTGCCGGACCATCCCGTTCACCCACTCGCGGATCCGTGGCATCTTCGCGACGAGCGAGACGCGGGAGGTGACGTCCGCACCGCGGAGTTCCTCGTCGACCGGCGCGCCGTCGAGCCGCGCGTGGAAGGTCGTCTCGCCCGGGACGAGCGTCACCGAGCCCGAGGCGTCGAGCACCAGGGTCTCGGTCCAGCGCGTGCTGTCCGGCTCGCGGCGAAACGCGCTCGCCGTCGCAGCGCGGTAGAGCGCACCCGAGTCGACGTGCCGCACGCCGAGCTTGGTCGCGACCCACTTGGCGGTCGAGGACTT
This sequence comes from Gemmatimonadota bacterium, assembly GCA_043748515.1. GTDB lineage: Bacteria > Gemmatimonadota > Gemmatimonadetes > Gemmatimonadales > Gemmatimonadaceae > Pseudogemmatithrix. The sequence goes on from JAYTNC010000278.1 coordinate 1,269, forward strand.
CCCCGACGCCGCCGGTCCGTCGATGGCCACCACGAGCGGGCGGCGGCGTTCAGCGCTGTCGGACACGGGCGAGGTCATCCCAGAAGCTAGGGTAGGAGACGGCGACGCACGATGGGTCGTCGAAGGCGATCGCGTTGCCCGGCACGGCGCCGAGCACGCCGAAGGCCATCGCGATGCGATGGTCGCCGTGCGTCGTGACGGTACCCGCGAGCGGGCGATCGCTCCCGCGCACGACGAACCCATCGGGCAACTCCTCCGCGTCGGCGCCGATCGCGCGGAGGTTGGAGACGACGGCGCGGATGCGGTCGCTCTCCTTCACGCGCAGTTCAGCAGCGCCGGTCACCCGCGTCTCCCCGCTCGCGCGCGCGGCGACGCACGCGATCAGCGGCAGTTCGTCGATCAGCGACGGCACTTCGTCGGGCACGACCGTCGTGCCGCGCAACGCGCCTCCGGTGGCGACGACCGTCGCGACCGGCTCGCCGCCCTGCTCCACCTCGTGGGCATAGCGGAGCGTCACTCCCATCCGGCGCAACACGTGGAACGCCCCCGTGCGAGCGGGATTGATGCCGACGTTCGCGAGCACGACCTCCGCCGCGGCGCCGAGCGCGGCGAGCCCCACGAAGAAGGCGGCGCTCGACGGATCGCCCGGCACGTCGATGTCGCCCGCCTCGAGCCTCGCCCCCGGCAGCAGCATGATCGCGAGTTCGTCGGTGCGCACGTCGACGCCGCGCGCGCGCAGCATGCGCTCGGTGTGGTCACGCGTGGCCGCGGGTTCATGCACCTCGACCGGCACGTCGGCGACGAGTCCGGCGAGGAGGATCGCGCTCTTCACCTGCGCGCTCGCGACCTCGGAACGCCAGGTCACGCCGTGCAGCGGGGCGCCATGCACCGTCATCGGGAGACCGCCATGCGCCGGCAGCTCGATGCGCGCGCCCATCGCCTCGAGCGGGGTGGCGACGCGCCGCATCGGACGCGCGCTGAGGCTCGCGTCGCCTTCGAACCGCGCGGTGATGCCCGCACCGGCGACGATGCCGGCCATGAGGCGCGCGGTCGTGCCGCTGTTGCCGCAGTCGAGCGCACCGGCCGGCGCGCGGAGGCCGCGCAGCCCCAGCCCCTCGATCTCGATCGTGGCGCTCGCGAGGTCGGGGATCGTCGCGCCGAGCGCACGGAGCACGGCGGCCGTGGAGGCGACGTCGGCCGACTGCAGCAGCCCGCGGATGCGCGAACGGCCGCTCCCGAGCACGGCGAGCATGAGCGCCCGATGCGAGATCGACTTGTCGCCGGGGACGCGCAACGGCGCCACCGGCGGCTCCATGGGCGGCGCCATCAGCGCAGCCACCCCTCGAGCGCGGTCGCGAGATCGGTGCGCTCGTCGCGGTACTTCACGATGAGCGGCGTCTGCAGCGAGAGTCCCTCGGCCGCGGCGAACCCGCCCTTCACCGCGCGCGCGCCCGGCACGACGACGGCGCCGGCAGGGATCTCCAGCGGCCGCTCCGGAGTGCCGCGATACACCTGCTCGCGCACCAGGTCGTACACGGGCGTGCCGCGCGTGAGGATCACGCCAGACCCGAGCACGGCCTTCTCGCGCACGACGGTGCCTTCGTACACGCCGCAGTTGCCGCCGACCATGACGTCGTTCTCGATCACGACCGGCGAGGCGTTGATCGGTTCGAGCACGCCGCCGATCTGGGCCGCCGCGCTCAGGTGCACGCGCGCGCCGATCTGCGCGCACGATCCCACGAGCGCGTGCGAATCGATCATCGTCCCCGCCCCGACCCAGGCGCCGACGTTCACGAACATCGGCGGCATGCAGACCACTCCCGGCGCGAGATACGCGCCGCGGCGGATCGTCGAGCCGCCGGGCACCACGCGCACGTTGTCGGCAAGCGTGAGCGGGCGCGTCGGATACGTGTGCTTGTCGAAGAAGTGGAACGGCGTGCCTTCGATGCCATGCGAGACGATCCGCCCCACGCGGAAGCCGAGCAGGATGCCGCGCTTCACCCACGGCACCGCGTTCCAGCGCCCCTCCGCGTCCTGCTCGGCGGCGCGGACGGCGCCCGACTCGAGCGCGCCGAGGAGCGTGACGACGACGCGCTCCGCTTCCGCAGGAAGCTGGTCGGCGGCGAGCGGGAAGAGCTGTTCGACGAGGGCTTCGAGGGCGTGGCGGTCCAGCTGACTCACAGCGACACTCCGGCGGTGGCGAGCGCCGCGCGCAGCGCAGGCTCATGTCGGGGATCCATCGGCACGAGCGGCAGGCGCAGCACGTTGCGCGCGCGGCCCATCAGCGCCATCGCCGCCTTGATCGGCAACGGGTTCGACTCCGCGAAGGCGGCGGTGACGAGCGGCGCGAGCCTGTGGTGCCACTCGCGCGCCGTACGAAAGTCCCCGTGCGCGGCCGCGTCGACGAGCGCCGCGCAGGCACGGGGCACGGCGTTCGAGATCACCGAGATCACCCCGTCGCCGCCGGACGCCATGACGCCGAGCGTGAGTCCGTCGTCGCCGGAGAGCACCGCGAACCCCGAGGGCCGCGCGCGGATGATCTGGTCGATCTGCCCGAGATCGCCCGACGCCTCCTTCACCGCGCAGATGTTCGGATGCTCGGCGAGCGCGAGCGTGGTCTCGGCGAGCACGTTACTGCCGGTACGCCCCGGGACGTTGTACACGACGACCGGCACCGGCGAGGCATCGGCGATCGCGCGGAAATGCGCGAGGATGCCGCGTTGCGGCGGCTTGTTGTACATCGGCGAGACGTGCAGCAGATGCGTCGCGCCGGCCGCGGCGAGCGCGAGCGACGCCTTGATCGCGGCCGCGGTGTCGTTCGACCCGGCGCCGGCGATCACCGGGATCCGCTTCGCGACGCGTTCGGCCGTGATCCGCACGATGCGCTCGCGCTCGGCGAGGACGAGCGTGACCGCCTCGCCGGTGGAGCCGACCGGCACGAGCCCGTGGATGCCTTCGGCGACCTGCCACTCGACGAGCGCGCCGAGCGCCGCATCGTCGACCTCGAACGTATCGGTGAATGGCGTGACGAGGGCGGTGATCGCCCCGCGCAGTGGAGCACTCATCGCACGACCTCTTCGAGATAGTCATCCAGCGTGAAGACGCCACGCCGCCCGACGAGCCAGCGCGCGGCAGAGAGCGCGCCGGAGGCGAAGACACGCCGGTCGCGCGCCTCGTGCACGAGTCGGACCTGCTCGAACGGAGCGTCGAAGACGAACTCATGCGTGCCCGGCACATGTCCGGAGCGCACGCTCGTCACCGGCACCGTGCGCCCGCGCGCCCGCTCGGCCACCGTCGCGAGAAGACGCGCCGTGCCACTGGGCGCATCGAGCTTCTGCGCATGGTGCGTCTCGATCAGGTGCGCGTCGAAGCCGGCTCCCGCATGCGCGAACCGGCGCGCGGCCTCGGCCACGACCTTCGCGAACAGATGTACGCCGAGCGCGAAGTTCGGGGCCCAGAGCAACGCGCCGCCGGAACTGCGCACGAAGGTCTCGACGATCGCGCGCTCGGCATCCCAGCCCGTCGTGCCGCTCACGACTGGCACGCCGAGCGTCGCGCACGCGTTCACGATGTCGGCTGCGGCGTCGGGCACGGTGAACTCGACCGCGACCTCGGCGCCGGCGAGCGACTCGAGCGTGACGCCGCGCTGCGTCTGGGCGCGGCCGAGCTGCGCCACGACCTCGAGGCCCATCGCGGGGGCGAGCGAGGCGACGAGGCGGCCCATCTTCCCGTCGCCGATCACGGCCAGGCGCGTCATGCGGCCTCCCCTTCGAAGAATGCGGCGTGCAGCCGGCGCATCGCCTCGTGCACGGCGTCGCCGTCGACGATGAGCGTGAGATTGATGCCGGTCGCGCTGAGGGAGAGCATGTACAGGCGCAGGTCGCCGAGCGCGGTGAGCGCGCGCGCCATCGAAGCGGTGCTCTCCCCGAGTCCGGCGCCGACGAGGGCGACGATGCCGCGACCGCGCTCGACCGCGACGTCGCCGAAGGCGGAGAGCTGCGCGACGATCGCCTCGAGATGCTGCACGTCGTCGACGGTGACCGAAACGGAGACCTCGGACGTCGCGACGACGTCGACCGAGGTGCGGTTGCGCTCGAAGACCTCGAAGATCGCGCGCATGGTGCCCGGCGCGGCGAGCATGCGCGGCGACCGGACCTTCACCACGACGGTCCGGCCCTTGCCCGCGATGGCGCGCACCGGACGTCGCGGCGCGTCGAACGTGATGCGCGTGCCGCTCCCGTCGGGGCGACGCGAGTTGAAGATGTAGACCGGGATCCCTCGCCGGACCGCCGGGGCGATCGTGCTCGGATGCAGCACCTTCGCGCCGAAGCTCGCGAGTTCGGCGGCTTCGTCGAACCGGATGTGCTCGATCAGTCGCGCCGCGGGCACGACGCGCGGATCGGCGGTGAGCATGCCGTCGACGTCGGTCCAGATCTCGATCGCCTCGGCGTCCATGGCCGCGCCGAAGAGCGAGGCCGAATAGTCCGAGCCGCCGCGGCCGAGCGTGGTGGTCACGCCCTGCGCCGTCGCGCCGATGTAGCCACCGAGCACGGGGACCTTCCCGTCGCGCACGAGTGGCAACACGTGCGCGCGGCAGGCCATCGCGATCTCGTCGGGCCGTGGTTCGGCGCGACCGAAGTCGTCCGTGGTGACCATCACGCGGCGCGCGTCGACGAAGACGGCGGGCACCCCGATGCGCGCGAGCGCCGCGGCGACGATCGGTGCGGCGAGGCGCTCGCCCATCGACGAGACGGCGTCGAGCGAGCGCGGCGTGACGTCGCCGAGCACGGAGAGCGCCTCGGCGAGATGCGCGAGTTCGTCGAAGAGGACGCCGGTGTCGGTGACGAGCTCGGTGTCGTCGCCGACGCCGAGTGCGTCGATGGTCGCGAAGTGCCGCGCGCGGAGTTCCTCGACGATCGTGAGCGCGACGATCAGCTGGCCCGCGGCGGCCTGCTGCCCGATCTCGATGAGGCGGTTGGTCGTGCCGGCGAGCGCGGAGGTGACCACCACCGGGGACCGCTCGAGGCGCGCGCGCACGATGCCCGCCGTGCGCGCGATCGCCTCGGCGTCCCCGACCGACGTGCCGCCGAACTTCGCGACGATCACGCGGGCACCGGTGGCGTCCAGTCGAGACGACCGCTCGCGGCGAGGAGTTCGGCGTTGAGGATCGAACCGCCCGCCGCGCCGCGGATCGTGTTGTGCCCCATCGCGACGAAGCGCAGGTCGAAGATGCTGTCCTCGCGCACTCGGCCCACGGTGACGGACATGCCCTTCCCCGCCATCACGTCGCGGCGCGGCTGCGGACGGTCGGGCGCATCGGTCACGAGCAGGGGATGCTCCGGCGCCGACGGCAGGCCGCGCACCGACTCCGCGCCACGCCACTCACGCAGCACCTCGAGCGCCTGTGCGACGCTCGGCTTGCGCGCGAATCGCGCCGACATCGTCACCGTGTGGCCATGCTCGACCGGCACGCGGTTGGCATGGGCGCTCACGACGAAGGGCGCGTGCGTGATCGAGGTGCCGGCGAACAGGCCGAGCATCTTCTGCATCTCGCGCTCGAGCTTGGGCTCCTCGTCGCCGATGTACGGGATGACGTTGCCGAGGATGTCGAGCGACGGCACGCCGGGATACCCCGCTCCCGACACGGCCTGCATGGTCGAAAGGAAAAGCTCGGTGAGACCGAACGCCTCGTGCAGCGGCGCGAGCGCGAGCGTCGCGACGGTCGCGGCGCAGTTCGCATTGGTGACGACGCCGCCGGTCCAGCCGCGCGTGCGCTGCGCGTCGAGCAGCGCGAGATGATCCGCGTTGACCTCGGGGATCACGAGCGGGACGTCGGACTCCATGCGGAAGTTCTTCGCGTTGCTGAGCACGAAGCGGCCGTCACGGGCGAAGGCGGGCTCGAGCTCGGCGGCCGCGGCGGCGTCGAGGGCCGAGAAGACGAGCGGCGACCGCACGGTCGCGGGATCGCAGAGCGTGACCGTCATGCCGGCGACGCTCGCGGGCATCACGCCTTCGATCCAGCGCGCCACGTCGCCGTAACGTTTGCCCGCCGAGCGTTCCGACGCGGCGACCTCCGCGAGGCGGAACCAGGGATGGTCCTCGAGCAGGCGGATGAAGGTCTGGCCGACGGCGCCGGTGGCGCCCAGGACTGCGACGGGGAGCCTTGCCACGGGTGCAGGATGAAGGCTGAAGGATGAAGGAAGAAAGTGGGACGACGGTCCGGGGGACTAGTCGAGCAGGGTGCGCACGAGTTTCATGTACGCATCCACGCTCGCGCGGAGCTCGGCTTCGTCGACGAACTCCTCGGTCGTGTGCGCGACGTGGATCGAGCCGGGGCCGAAGAGCAGCGGCTTGCCCCAGTTGCCGAGCAGCGGGATGTCCGACGTGTAGGCGACCGGCGCCGCCTTGAAGCCCGGCACCGTGTGGAAATGCTGCGCGGGGATGAACGAGCCGTACTCGAGATCGGCCCGTCCCTTGGCCCAGGCGTCGAGTGTCTTCTTCACCGGCGCGACGTCACCGACCAAGCGGATCATCATCTCGGCTTCGCACGCGCCGGGCACGATGTTCGCTTCCGTGCCGCCGCGGATCAGGCCGACGTTGACGGTGGTCGGGCCGAGGATCGCATCGACGGGGAACGGGAGCATGTCGAGCTCCGGCAGCAGACGCAGCATCGGCGCGATCGCCGATTCGCCAAGATGCGGATACGCCGAGTGCGCCTCGCGGCCGGTGGTGCGGACGATCACGCGCTGCGCGCCCTTGCAGCCGGAGGCGAGCATGCTCTCGGTGGGCTCGCCATTGATCAGCCAGCGGCTCGTCGCCGGCAGTTGGTTCGCGAGCCGGGCACCGTCGGAGCCGCGCTCCTCCCCGACGACGAGCAGCAGGTCGACGCGTTCCTCGCCGGCATGCGCCAGCGCATCGGCGGCGACCATCATCGCCGCGGCGATGCCCTTCGCGTCGCAGGCGCCGCGTCCGTAGAGCCGGCCGTCGGCCCGCCGCGGCGGCACGTACGGCGGGACGGTGTCGAGATGCGTCGAGAGCGTGACGCCGCCGCCCTTGCGCGAGGCCCAGACGTTGCCGCGACCGGGCGTGACCTCCTGGACGGTCACGTTCCAGTCGCGCGCGACGAGCCAACGCGCGACGAAGTCGACCGCACTCCCCTCGTCACGGGTGGTGGAGGGGATGGCGAGGAGCTCGGCGGCGAGGGCGACGACGTCGGTCATCCGACCAAGCTAACACGGTGAAGAGTGCGCCTGACACCGCGCCTGACACCGCGCCTGACACCGCGCAGACACCGCGCAGACACCACGCACCGCTTGCCTACGGACGCGGCCCCGTCTAACGTTCGCTCCACGCGGGAATAGCTCAGTTGGTAGAGCACAACCTTGCCAAGGTTGGGGTCGCGGGTTCGAGTCCCGTTTCCCGCTCTGACGTCGGATTCCGTCTGTCTTGTCTCGTGCGGGAGCGGCGGCGCCGCTCCCGTTCGTCTTTCCCCGGCCGGGGTGGCGAAATTGGCTAGACGCAACGGACTTAAAATCCGTCGGGAGGCAACTCCCATGTGGGTTCGATTCCCACCCCCGGCACTATGAACCCCATCGTCCCGTTCCCGCCGACGACTGTGCTCTGGGTCGCGCTCGGCGGAGCGATCGGATCGGCGCTGCGATTCGGCGCGGGCGAGATCATGCGGCGGATCCCCGCGCTCGCGGCGTTCCCGTGGTCGACGTTGATCATCAACGTGGTCGGGTCGTTCGTGATCGGCTGGTTCCTGCGCTGGTCCGCGACC
>JAYTNC010000279.1:0-6198 GCA_043748515.1 Gemmatimonadota bacterium
ATAACGCATTGCTTAGACCCTCCGGCGCTTGGGCGGCCGGCAGCCGTTGTGCGGAATAGGAGTCACGTCCTTGATGGACTTGACCTGCAGGCCGGCCGAGGCGAGCGCCTGGATGGCCGACTCGCGCCCGGAGCCCGGGCCCTGGACCTTCACGTGCACGCGGCGCACACCGAGCGACATCGCTTCGCGCGCGCACTGTTCGGCCGCGACGGTCGCGGCGAACGGCGTGGACTTCTTGGACCCCTTGAACCCGGCCTTGCCCGCCGAGCCCCACGACACGGCGTTGCCGTGCGCGTCGGTGATCGTGACGAGGGTGTTGTTGAACGTCGCGTTGACGTGCGCCACACCCTCGGCGTCGACCACCTTCTTGGTCTTCTTGCCGATAGCCATTACTTGGTCACCTTCTTCTTGCCCGCGATCGCGCGGCGCGGCCCCTTCTTCGTGCGGGCGTTCGTGTGCGTGCGCTGACCACGCACCGGCAGGTTGCGGCGATGCCGGATCCCGCGGTACGAGCCGATGTCCATGAGGCGCTTCACGTTCATCGCGATCTCGGTGCGCAACGCACCCTCGACGCGATACAACTTCTCGATCTCCTGACGGAGCTTGTTCACGTCAGTGTCGGAGAGGTCACGGATGCGCTGCTCCGGATTCACACCGGTGGCGGCGAGGATACGGCGGGACAACACGCGCCCGATGCCGTAGATGTACGTGAGGCCGATCTCGACCTTCTTGTCGCGCGGAAGATCCACGCCGGAAATACGAGCCATGGTCTGTTAACCCTGCCGCTGCTTGTGCTTGGGATTGCGCTTGCAGATGATGCGCGTCACGCCGGCACGCTTGACCACCTTGCAGTGCTCGCAAATCGGCTTCACGCTGCTGCGAACTTTCACGGGGACTCCAAAGGACGACTGAACGGAAATGCGCGGAGATGCCCGCTTTTCGGGCAGACACACAGGATAGTCGGGGGAGGCCCTTGACACAAGGCCCCGTACTGACGTGTACGCAATGCCCCGGAATCGCGCACAGGGCCTGCCCGATCCTACTGCATCCGACTTCGCCCCCCGCGCCCGCCGGCTCAGCCGCCCAGGCTACGGAACACGCCCTCGAGCGTCGCCGCCGGGTCCGCCGCTGCGGTCACCGCACGCCCGAGCACCAAGTACGAAGCGCCGTCGGCAGCCGCGCGCTCCGGAGTCGCCACTCGCGACTGATCGTGCGTCGCTCCGCCCTCGAGCCGCAGCCCCGGCACGAGGGGCGACAGTCCCGGGAACGTCGACCGGACCGCCGCGACCTCGTGCCCCGAACAGACCACCCCGTGCGCGCGAGACGCCTGCGCCACCGCCGCGAGCCGCGTCACCTCGGCGCCCATCTCCTCCACCTCGCGCCCGAGCGCGACGCCGAGCGACCGCGCGTCGAAGCTCGTGAGCACGGTGACCACGAGGATCCCCGTCTGCGCGCCCGCGCCCTCGACCGCGGCCTCGACCATCGCCGGGCCGCCGTAGCCGTGCACGGTCAGCAAAGAGACGCCCATGCTCGCCGCGCTGCGTGCTGCGCCGTTGACCGTGTTCGGGATGTCGAGGAGCTTGAGGTCGAGGAAGACGCGGCGCCCGGTCGACTGCAGCCACTCGACCACCCGCGGTCCTTCGGCAGTGAAGAGTTCGAGCCCGACCTTCACGAAGTCGGCACGCGGGCCGAGTCGGTCGACCAGCGTTCGCGCTGCGTCGAGGGTCGGCACGTCGAGCGCGATGATCGGTTGGGCGCGCAACGGCGCGCCGGAAATGCTGTTCACGAGGGCCACTCCAACGTGCCGATGAGTTCGGAGATGCGCGCGACGCCGTGGGCGTCGCACCAGCGTCCGAGGTCGCGCACGAGGCGCGCGGGGAGCTTCGGGTCCGCGAGGGCCGCCGTGCCGACCGCCACGACGCTCGCGCCCGCCATGAGATACTGCACCACGTCCGTCGCCTGCTGCACTCCGCCGGCGCCGATGATCGGCACGTCCACCGCCTGCCGCACCCGCCGCACGGCGAGCATCCCGACCGCGAGCAGACCCGGGCCACTCACGCCGCCGGAGCCGAAGCCAAGGACGGGTCGGCGACGCTCGACGTCGATCACCAGGCCGGGGATCGTGTTGACGACCGTGATGCCGTCGGCACCGGCGTCGACCGCGCGCTTCGCGACGTCGCCGATGTTCGGCAGCGTGGGCGAGAGCTTCACGAAGATCGGCTTGCGCGTCGCCGCGCGCGCGCCGCGCACGACCTCGCCGAGCGCGACCGGGTCGGCGCCGAACTCCATGCCGCCCTGCTTCACGTTCGGGCAGCTCACGTTGAGTTCGTAGCCCTGAAAACCCGGCGCCTGGTCGAGCCGTGCGACCACCGCACCGAAGTCGGGCGCCTCGCGGCCCACGATGTTGATCAACACGCGCGGCCGGCGCACCTGCGCCGCGATCCAAGGCAGGTCCTCGGCGAGCACCCCGTCGACGCCCGGGTTCGCGAGTCCGACCGCGTTGATCATGCCGCCCGCGAAGTCGGCGACCCGTGGCGCGGGCGCGCCGAGGCGCTTCTCGAGTGAGACCGCCTTCGTCACGAAGCCGCCGAGCTCCTCGAGCGGCATGACGTCGGCGAGCTCGCGGCCGTAGGCCGCGGTGCCCGCTGCGAGGAGGATCGGATTCTGGAACTCCAGCCCGAGCGCGGAGACGGACAACATCGCGCTCACCGCTGCGACGTCCGCGTACGACGGTCGTAGTGCTGCAGGTATTCGAGCGCCGCGTCGGCGATCGCGCTGGCGGCCTGCTCCTGCCCGCGCTCGCTCAGCATCCAGCGCGCGTCCTCGGGATTGGAGCCGAAGCCGAGCTCGACGAGGACCGCCGGCATGTACGCGGTCGAGAGCACCGCGAAACCAGCCTGCTTGACCCCGCGGTCGGGGCCGGTGTGGAATCCCGCGAGCCGCTGCTGCACGTACGTGGCGAGTTCGCTCGACTCGCGGAGATGCTCGTTGCGCGCCAAGTCGTTCAGGATGAACGAGAGCGCGTCCTCCTGCGGACGCTCGCCCTCGGTCTCGAACCGGACGACCTCGTTCTCCATCGCGGCCACGTGTTCTTCGTCCTCGGTGCGCGCAGTCGAGAGGTAGAATGTCTCGAATCCGCGTGCCGTGGTCGGGTTCTTCCACTTCGGATTCGCGGAGTTGACGTGCACCGAGATGAACAGGTCGCCCTTGGACCGGTTCGCGATCCGGCCCCGGTCGTAGAGCGCGATCAGCGTATCGGTGGTGCGCGTCATGATCACGCGGATCCCCCGCTCCTCGAGCAGGCGCTCGAGACGCCTCGAGACCGCGAGCGTGACACGGGCCTCGGAGACGCGGACGCCGTTCACCAGCGCCCCGCGCATGCCCGGGTCGCGCCCGCCATGTCCGGCGTCGACGACGACCGTGTAGCGGCGCGAGAGCCCCGCGGGCACCGGCGCCGTCGTGCGGCCCGCGGCCGCGCTCACGGCAGCGGCCGTGCCGGCGGCCACGCCGGCCGACGCGTTCCGCACGGATGCATTGCGCACCGGCGCGACCGGCACGGTCTCGATCACGGGCTCCGGCTCGGGCGCTCCCACGGGAAACGAACGCTTCGCGATGCCCTGGAAGAGCCGGACTTCGGCGCGCGCGCGGTCCCAGAGGATCCCGATGCCGAAGCGCGGGATGATCTCGCTGAAGAGCTGGAGCGCGACATGCGGCGCGCCGTCGATCAGCCGCGTGGGCTCGAGCAGCGGGAGCGCAAAGCCGTTGTACGACGCGAACGGGAGCCCCTCGCGCAGCTCCAGCGTCGTGCCGTAGAGACCGAGCCGCCACCGACCGTCGCCGAGGCTGTCGAGCGACCCGCCGAGCAGGCGCGCCATGACGTCCGCGCGGACGAGCCCGCCGGAGAGCGAGGGCGCGAGACGCACCACGGTGTCACCCGCGACGCCCTTCACGCGGATGATGTCGCCGGGCGGCGCGCGGAACGCGACGCCGGCCACGAGGGCCAGCGACGCGAGCAGCAGGGCGCGCGCGCGGTGCCGCATCAGCGCGGCGTCCGGAGCGCGCGTTGCATGTCACGCTGGTCGTCCTTCTCCTTCAGGTCGGCGCGCTTGTCATGGACCTTCTTGCCGCGCCCGAGTCCGATGCGCACCTTCGCGCGGCCGTGCTTGAAGTACATCTCGAGCGCGACGAGCGTGAGCCCCTTCCGTTCGACCGCGCCGATGAGATGGCGGATCTCCTTCGTGTGCAGCAGGAGCTTCCGCGTGCGCGTGGGCGCGTGATTCCAGATGTTCCCCTGCTCGTACGGTGCGATGTGCGCGTTGAGCAGCCACACCTCGCCGTCCTTCAGGACCGCATAGGCGTCGCCGATCTGCACGCGGCCGTCGCGCAGCGACTTCACTTCGGTCCCGGACAGCATCAGCCCCGCCTCCCACGTCTCGAAGATCTCGTAGTCGAGGTGAGCGCGTTTGTTCCTGGCGATGGGAACGATCGATTCATCTGGCGGCGGCTTGTTCATCTGGCTGTGAAGGATGACGATTCAACGTTGACTTGGGTATCCGCGTCCGGTACGTTTCGCGTCTTGCCGGAGTGGTGGAATTGGTAGACGCGCTGCGTTCAGGGCGCAGTGGGCGTAAGCCCGTGGGGGTTCGAGTCCCCCCTTCGGCATAGCGCGGTTTCCTGAGACCGCAGCAACGAAGATCCGACGAAGCGGGAGGCTCCTCACGGGGTCTTCCGCTTCGTCGTTCCGACCCTGCCCTAGCTGATACCCCGCATGACGGACGGCTTCACGTCGTCGGGCAGATTCGCCTCGCCGTAGGCCGAGCGGAGCGACTCCGCGGCCTCCTCGGCGTAGCGCTGGAGCAGCTCGATCGCATAGGCGAGCGGCGCGCCGGCGGTGCGGGCACCGTCACTCGCGAACGCGAGCAGGCAACGGCCGACGCGATCGGCGGCCTGGACGTTCCCGCCTCGAAGCGTCATCGCCTCACGATACGCGAGCAGCCGCTCGTTGAACTGTCGCTCGGCGAGTTCGCGCCGGTCGATCGCGATGTGCGGGTCGGCGCCCAGCGCGGCGAGGACGCCGGTGGTGAGCTCGGCGGCGGTGCGATCGTCGAGCGCGTCACGCTGCGCGACGAGCAGGCCGAGCGAGGCGCGGGCGTAGCGCAGTTCCCATCGCGCATGGTCGAGGTCGCCGTTCGCCGCCGCGTCGGCGAGCCAGGCGACGTCGGCTTCACCCGGCTCCCGTCGGAGCGCGTCGACGACGAGACGCGCCCGCCGCTCGCGCTCACGCGCCTCGCGCCACCCCGGAGTGAACGGGAGCGGCACGGCGTCGACTCAGGCCTGCAGGACGGGGAGACCCACGCGCTCGCGTACCTGCGGCTCGGCGAAGAGCAGGTCGGAGAGCTTCACTCCCTCGAGCGCGTCGTCGATCTTCTTCTGCAGCATCATCCAGACCGGACGGATGCTGCAGTCGCACGACTGCGCGCAGCGTTCGGAGTCCAGCGGGTGCGTCTCGCAGTGCAGGTCGAAGGTCACGAGCTCCGCGGCGGTGATGATCTCACGGACCGTGATGGCTTCGGAGGGTCGCGCGAGGGCATACCCACCCTTGGCACCGCGGGTGCTCTGCACGACCCCGGCGCGGCGAAGTCGCAGCAGGATCTGCTCGACGTAGTCCCCGGGCAGCTTCTCGCGCGCGGCGATGTCGCGGCCCGTGACAGGTCCTTCATCGGCGCGGCGCGCCAGATGGAGCGAACAGATCACGCCGTACTCGGCCCAAGTAGTGATTCTCACCCGTGCAAGATGCCTCTGCGCGCCCGATCGGGACAAGGGCACTCGGGTCCTATGCGCCCTCGCCCGGCACTCCCGGTTCGGTCATCCGTCGGAGGTCGAGCACTCGATCGGCTTCTTCCGCGGTGAGGATGCCCTCGCGAACGACGAGTTCACGGATCGGGACCCCTTCGGCGACCGACCGTTTGGTGAGCGCGGCAGCCGCCGCGTAGCCGAGACTGGGGGCGAGCGCGGTCGCGAGCGCGGCGGACCGTTCCACCCAGTACGCCAGCATCGGCGCATTCGCCTCGATGCCCGTGATGCACCGCTCCTCGAGGATCCGCATGGCGTTCCCGAGGATCTCGATCTCCATCACGAGGTTGTGTGCGATCACCGGCATCATGACGTTGAGTTCGAGCTGACCGTGCTCGCTCGCCG
>JAYTNC010000280.1:0-1535 GCA_043748515.1 Gemmatimonadota bacterium
TCCTCCGCTCCCATGCGTTCCAGTTCGAGCACATCGCGCGCGACCTTGGCGACGTCGGTCGGTTCGGCGGGCGCGTCGCCCATCGGGCCGGTGCCGTAGCGACTGAAGGCGCGCGCGATCTCGTCGAGGCGGTCGATCTCGGCGAGCACGCGCGTGGTGTTCTCCTCGAGCACCTTGTCGAAATCCACGCGGCCGTCGCGCCGCGCGCGCCGCAAGTGCTGCATGCCGAGGCGGATCGGCGTGCGCGGGTTCTTGATCTCGTGCGCGACCTGTCGCGCCATCTCGCCCCACGCGAGCACGCGCTGGGCGCGCGCGACGTCAGTGACGTCGTCGAGCGTGATGACGGCGCGGCGCGCGCCCTGCGCGAGTCGCGCCACGCGCACCTGCAGCCGGCGACCGGAGCGCTCGACCTCGAAATCGGCGTCGTCGTCGCCGGACTCCTGGAAGGCCGCGAGCGGCGCCGCGATGATCTCGCCGAGCGCCGGCTCGAGCGCGGCGCCCGTGGCGAGCGACGCGCCGAGGATCGACTCCGCGCGCGGATTGGAGAACGTGACCCGCCCCCGGTCGTCGATCGCGACGACGCCGCTCGCCACGTTGCGCAGCGTCGCGGCGAGACGGCGCTCGGCCGTCTCGAGCGCAGCGCGGCTCTCGGCGAGATCCTCCGTCATGGTGCGGAAGGCCGAGAAGACGGGCGTGAATTCGACCGGAGGATCCTCCTCGAGCGCCGGCGCGGGCGCGCCGCGCGCGATCGCGAGCGCACTCTCCTGCAGCGCACGAATGGGCCGCGAGAGCTGGCGCGCGCCGGCACCGCTCGTCCAGAGCGCCGCGAGTCCGCCGAGTGCGAGCGCGAAGAGCAGGAAGACCGCGAGGTCGTTGCGCCGACGGTCGAGGAGCCGCTCGTCGAGCCGCGCCGGGGCCGCGAGCACGAACTGCACGCCGTTCACGTCGGTCGCGGTGCGGTAGCCGAGGCGCACGGCCGAGGGGCCGAGTCCTTCCTCGCGGCCCGCGGTCGGCTCGTCGCCCTCGGCCAGCGTGCGCGCCACGCCGGGCGGCAGAAGTCGCCCGACCGGCGCGAGCGCGTCGAGCAACGGATCGCTCGTGCCGACGAGCAGGCCATCGGCGTAAAGGAGCAGCGGCGTATCGAAGCGGGTGGCGGCGGCGGCCAACTGGACCGAGTCCGTGGACGCGGCGACGCCTCGCAACGTCTCGCGCACGAGCAGGTCGCGCGACTGACGGTCGTCGGCCTGCACGCGCTGGAACGACCAGAGGCCGAAGATCGCCGACGGCACGACGAACGAAGCGAAGAGCGCGAACGAGAGCCGCACGCGGAAGCTGCGCAGGATGTCCTGCCGCCGCATCCGCCACCAACGCCAGAGCGCGCCGTCGGCCGAGATGATGAGCAACCAGACGGCACCGAGCATCGCGAGGTCGAGGAGCACGAGCAGCGCGCCGCGCGCCACGAGCGCATCGAAGCTGCGCAGGTCGACCACGCCATGCACGCGCCGCGACATGCCGCCGGCACCGGTGAGGCGCCA
>JAYTNC010000281.1:0-2579 GCA_043748515.1 Gemmatimonadota bacterium
CGTTCGGGCTTTGTCACCGCGATCGAGTGTTCGAGGGCGCCGGCGAGGGTGTCGGGTGCGCTCACCGGGGTGTCGTCGAGCGTTTGATACAGCACCGTGCGCCCGAGCGCGCGCTGCGTGTCGCGAAAGTGCCGCATGGCCGAGAGGAAGAGCGCGATGCGCGTCTTGCCCGACCACACGTGCGTCGACTCCTCCGCGACCTCGGCCATCCAGATCGCGTCGCGCGCGGGGTCGAAGCCGTCGAGCGCGCTCGACGACGGATCGAGCTGGTCGCCGAGCACGATGACGAGGTGGCGAAGGGGAGAGGAGTCCATGTGCGCTCAACGCGCGACGGCCACCGCTGGTTCGCCACCGAGCCCCAGATCGCGTCGCCGCCCGGCCTCGCGCTTGAGCAGCCAGACCGCGAAGAGCGCGTGCGTGGTGGTCGAGACGACCGAGACGTACCAGATCCAGTGCAGTTGGAAGCCGGGGAGCCGCGAGATGTAAACGGCAGGCAGCACGAAGACCACGACGCGCACTCCGCTGCTCACCACCGACGGTACCGTGTTGCCCATCGCCTGGAACATGCCCGAGCAGGTGAACACGATGCCCGAGGCGATGAAGTTCCACGAGATCGTGCGCAGATACTGCACCGCGACCGCGACGACCTCGGGATCCGCGGCGAACGCGCCGATGAGCAGCTCGGGCCGCCAGTGCGCGAAGAGCGTGGCGAACGCCATCACGATGCACTGGATGTTGCCCGCGGCGCTCACGCCAGCGATCGCGGCGTCGCCGAGCCGTCCGACGAAATAGAGGTCGGCCAGATAGTAGAGCGTCTGGAAGAGCATGCCGATCGCCATCGGGATCGACATGCGGACGATGTGGCGCGGGATCGAGCCCTGGGTCAGGTCGTGCATGCGCGACGTCGTCGATGGTGAAGGCGTCCTCGGCCGGTCATCTGAGGCGTCGATATCAGCCGGACGCAATATGCCCGCTCTTGTTGGCCGGCGAAACGCGACGGCCTTCACCACAGAGGTCACAGAGGGCACAGAGAACGGCGGAGAGCAACAGAGGCAGTTGAACTGCGGCTTGGGGGCGGATTCGTCGCCCCAAGCCCCCTCGACACAGCCGTTCTCCGTTGTCCTCCGTGCTCTCTGTGCCCTCTGTGGTGAAGGCGTTCAGCGCACCCCGACCCGCGCGACCCGCGTGAACGTCGGCGCACGGCGCGAGAACCAGCGCGCGGCAAGGACACCGCCGAGGAACCCGCCGAGGTGCTCCTGCCACGAGATCCCGGACTCGCCGGGCAGCACACCGAAGACGAGCCCGCCCCAGAGCACGGCGACCCCGAGGCTGATGACGATGCTGCCGAAGCTCCGCGCATACCAGCCGGCGAAGAGCAGGAATCCGAGGAACCCGAAGATCACGCCGCTCGCGCCGATGTGCACCGAGTTGCCGGCGCCGAAGAGCCAGGCGACGAGTCCGCCGCCGAGCATCGAGAGCACGCCCACGATCCAGAAGTGGCGCGCATCGCGCAGCATCACCAACCAGCCGAGCACCAGGAGCGACGCGGTGTTCGCGGTGAGGTGCGCGAGGTTCGCGTGCAGGAAGGGCGCGAAGACGATGCCGCGCAGTCCGTCGACCGTGCGCGGCACGACGCCGTATTGCAGCAACGCGCCGCCGAGCACGGTGTCGACGGCGAAGACCGCCCAGATCGACGCGACGGAAAGGCCGAGGACCGAGGCGTGCACCCGCAACGTCCGGACGACGCTGATCGGGCTCGGAGTGAGGAGCGTCGGTCGGCCCATCGGTCGGTCCTTGGTGGAGGGAGGTCGCGCGCGCCGCTCGCCAAGGACCTATTCTTGGGAGCACGCTTCGGCCCAATGGAGGTCCCATGAGTCCTGACGATCTGCGCGCCGTGATGGTACGCGACCTACGCGCCCTCGCCCGCGAGGTTTCCGCGTATCCCAGCGACGCGCATCTCTGGCAGTCGTTGCCGGGGATCACGAACAGCGGAGGCTCGCTCGCGCTGCACCTGGCCGGCAACATCCGGCACTTCTTCGGCACCGTGCTCGGCGGGAGCGATTACGTGCGCGACCGCGAGCGCGAGTTCAACGTGCGCGGCATCACGCGCGCCGAGATCGTCGCAGAAGTAGAGATCGCGATATCCGAAGCGGCCCGGGTGATCCCGTCGCTGACCTCGGCGACGCTCGCCGCGCCGTTCCCTGTGGAGTTCGCCGGCCGGCGAGCGCCGACGGCGCGCGTGCTCGAGCACCTCTGCTCGCACCTCGCGTATCATCTCGGGCAGATCGACTATCATCGCCGGATCGTCGCACCCGGGAGCGGGACGGTGGGCACGATGTCGGTCACCGAACTGTAGGGCGCACCGGAGCACCGATGCCGCGGGACCGGGCGGCGCATAAGTTCCGCCGATGCCCACCAACCTCGACGTTGTCTTCGCCGCGATCCACGAGACCTGGTCGCCGGTCGTGATCGCCGAACTCAACGGCCAGCAGGTGAAGGCCGCGCGTTTCCTCGGTGCGTTCCACTGGCATCAGCATACGGGCGAGACGGAGATGTTCCTCGTCCACCGCGGGCGATTC
>JAYTNC010000282.1:0-4297 GCA_043748515.1 Gemmatimonadota bacterium
CTGCGACCGCGCACGACCACCACCGACACGAACGCGTTCGGCACGAACGCCTCGGTGATCGGGATCTTGATCGTCTGCGAGCCCGACGTGATGCGGATCCGGCGCTGCTCGAGCACCTGTTCGCGCTCCACCGTCACCCACGCTTCCGCGTCCGTGAACGGCGACGCGATCAGCACCGTCGCCGTGTCGCCCACGGTGTAGCGGTCGCGGTCGGCGAGCAGTTCCATTTTGAACTGCGTCTCGTCGCTCCACGGCACGAAACCCGGACCCGTCACCCAGCGGCTGAACGACGTGACGGCCGATCGGCCATCGGCGTCGGTCGCGCGAAGCTCGATCGTGTGCACGCCGCCGCCGCGCGGCGTGAAGGTGCACTCCACCGGCTCGGCCGCGGTCGTCACGTTGCAGGTGCCGACCGTGTCGGACACCCACTCGGCCACCATCTCGGCGATGCCGTTCCGCTCGCGTCGCACGCGATGCCATTCGCGACGGACGATGCGACCTGAGACGCGCACGCCGCTCTCGGTCGCGCCGTCGGGACGCACGGTGCGCACCGACACGCGCTGCGCCTCGTCGGCGCGCCAGAACCAGCTCGTGCCGGCGACGCGGCTCGCGATGTAGAAGCGCGCCGGATGCACGAGCGCGCTCGCGGACGATCCGACCGACTGGCGGTTCACGTCGGTCACCGCGGCGGCGAGCACCACGCGCGACGTCGCGCCATTCGTGCGCGCGGGCACCCGCACCGTGATCGTGCGGTCGCCGCGATCATCGAGCGTGTCGACGCCGCTCGCGAAGTTCCCCGCGACGGCGTTCTCGCGTGACGAGTCCCAGGTGTTGTTGCCGATCATCCAGCCGTCGAGACCGGGGATCTGCAACTCCCACGGCCAGACGCGCTCCTCGCGCGCCTCCCAGTTCACCTGCGCCTTGGCCATCGGCGCACCGAACAGGTAGCGCGCGCTCGCGCCGAAGCGCAGGTCGGCGCCGGGCGTTCCCGTGAGCGTGCGCGCCGCGAGATCCACCAGGAACTCGGGCGGCCGGTACTCGCCGACGCGGTACATGGTGTTCGCGATCGTTCGCCACGCGCCGCGCCGCTTGAGCATGATGCGGACGCGATGCGTGCCGACGCCGGCATCGGCCGGCAGGTTCACCACGTGCTGCGACGTGCCGAAGTCGGAGAGCGACGCCGTGCGCGTGAAGGTGTCGTTCCCCTCGCGGTCGCTGAGCACCCAGCGCACCGAGTCCACCCGCGCCGGACGGCGCAGCGCACCGAGCGGACCGGCGCGCACGATCGCCTTCAGGTACACCTGCTCGCCCGGCCGGTAGATCCCGCGCTCGGCGAAGACCGCACCGGCGACCGGGAAGCGGTCACCGCCCCACGCCGAGCCGATGCCGAAGCTCCACGAGTTGAGATCCTCGTCGTACTGGTTCACCGCGACGAGCGCGCGGTCGGCACCGAGCGTGACGGCGACGTAGCCGCCCTCGGGCGAGCCGTACTCGTCGCCGTCGGCGTCGGGCGCGACGAGCGCCTCCGCGAAATCACGCAGCTGCGCGAGTCCCTGCGCGTCGGTGCGCGCGGTGGCGAGCACGCCGCCGTCGGGACCATGCAGCGTGACCGTTGCGTTCGGACGCGGGCGGCCGTCGGAGACACCGGTGACCCACACCATCCCTTCCTGCACTCCCAGACGCGCCGTCACGCCGAGGTCAGTGACCTGCACGAGCGCCACGGTGGCGTTACCGAGTCCGGCATTGTCCTTCGAGAGCGCGGTCGCGCCGACCTTCACGGCATAGAGCGTCGACGCGTCGGCGCGCGTGGCGTCGGCGACCGGGAGCGTGAGCCCCGTGAGCGTGCCGCGATCGAGCCCCGCGCGCACGGGGATCCGACGCACCGCGCCGAGCTTCGCCACCGAATCCCAGAGTTCGCGATACCCCCACGACCCGCGCGCGAGGAAGTCCTTCTCGAACCGTCGCGGCACCGGCACCACCACCGCGACGAGCGTATCGGCGTTCGCGTGTTCCACCGGCAGCGTGCGGAAGCCCACCCGCTCCACGGTCTGCTTGCCGTACGGATAGTTCACGTACGCTTCGTAACCGGTGGTGCGCACGGCGGTCGCGTTGTTGCCCGTGATGCGCTGCCCGAACACGTCGCGGAGCGCGGTGTCGACCACGATCGCGTAGGCAGTGCGTGGCGTGAGCAGCCCCTCGAGCACCCACGTGGTGCTCACTTCCGTGGAGTCACGCAGCGTGATCGGCACGGCCGGCACGATCTTCACGTGCCGCAGGATCTGCTCCCCCGCGACCGGATTGGAGAACGTGACCGAGAGCGGACCGCGCGGACATCCGGCGCCGCGCGCGCAACTCGCGCCCGCGAGCGTGAGCGCGCCGTACGAGCGGAATCCCCAGCGCTGCGGCACCACCGGCGCGATCGTCGAGAGCTCTTCGGGGAGCACGATTTCGCCCGCGCAACCGCGCGGGATCGGCGTGCGCGGGAGCAGCGCGACGACGCGGCGCAGCGAGTCGAGCGAGCGGTCGCGATTCCATCCGCCCGCATCCTTAAAGTTGTAGTTGTCCTTCTGCACGATCCGTCGCTGCTCGGCCGCGCGCAGGCGCACCACGCGCGGCGTGCAGGTCACCGCCATCTCGATGAACGCGACGTCGGTGAGCCGCGTGAGGTCGACGGAGTCGGAGTAGACGACCTCGAACCGCTGCGCCGGCGTGACGTGGGCGGAACTCTCCTCGCGCGACACCGGCGAGCCGGTGAGCAACTGCGGTCCGCGCACGCGGAAGGCGAAGCGATGCGTCTCGGCGAGCCGGTTGCCGTCCATCGCCTCGAAATCGGTGCCGACCTCGACCACCACGCGCAGATCGGCAGGGAGCCGCCCCTTCGGGATGAAGCGCACCGTCACCGGATCGCGCCATTCGTACCGCCCTGCGATCGCCGGCGTGATCTTCAGCACCGTGGACGGATCGACCGCGCGCTCGATCGAGCCGGCGACGGGCCGGTCGAAGCTCACTGTGATCTCGGTCATCGGACCGGAGACGCCGATCGGGGTGGAACGGATGACGCGGAGGGGGGCCGCGTGCATGGCGACCGCGGCCGCGCCGGCGGCCACGAGCGGAAAGAGGCGCAGGATGCTCATCTTCTACGATGCGACGCGGTGCGCGCGCCGACAATGGCTCCAACGGACTAGCCCCGCGCGCTCGGCGAGCCCGTCATCTCGGCGCGGCGCGCAGCGCCTCGATCTCCGCCAGGATGCCGGCGACCGTCGCCTCCACCGCCACCCGGCCCTTCTCACGGGTGGCCAGCGTCGCATCGCCCCAGACCCCGCTGGGCGAGTAGGTCTTCCCGTTCCCCGCCACGCGCGAGAGCCCGCCGACGCCCTGAGGCGAATCGTCCTTCACCGCCTTCGACATGTCGACCCGCTCGGGATACATGTAGAGCATCGCCGAAGTCTCCATCTCGTCGGCATGCGTGCCGCGCACCTGCTGCGAGACCGCCTTCTCCGCTTCGCCGCCCACCTCGAGCACGTTGGTGAAGGCGAACTGGATCCCTTCGCCTCGGAGGATCTCCGCCGCCGCCGCGAGCGGGCGGGCCGTGGAGACGCCGGTGTTGAGCACGTAGAACTTCCGCGGCCCATAGTTGGCGAGACTCCGGACGATGTCCAGGATCAGGTCGCGCGCCGTCTCGAACCGCAGGTGCGTCGAGCCCGGATACTCCACGAACGACGGATAGAAGTGGTAGTTCACCATCGGCGCCATGATCACGTTCGACGCCGCGAGCACGCGGCCCCGATAGTACTCGGCGAGTTTGAGGTCGTTGTCGAGCCGCAGGTGCGGTCCGTGCTCCTTGGCCTCGGCGCCGAGCGGGATCACGATGATGGCGTCGGGCGTGAGGAGCTTCTCGGCGTCGGGCCAGGTGAGGTCGCCGAGCACGATCCCGCGCGGCGCGGCGGGCTGCGCGCGGGACTGTGCCGGGGACCGCACAGGGGACTGCGCGAGCACCGGAGCCGCCGCGCTCGCGACGGCGACGGCGAGTACCAGGACAGCACGGATCGGGCGCACGGGATCTCCGGACGGGAGGGAAGTCGACCGCTCGAAGTTGCGCCGGAGTGCCCGCACGGCGCCAGCGACACCTCTCACGCGCGTGCTTCTTTCAGTAGTTTTCGGGCGAGGACGGCCGACCGATCGCCGTCCCCGCCCTCTCAAATCCCCCGACCATGTCCATCGGCCGTTCGATCATCCTCGCCGCCGCGCAGAACCAGACGATCAACAACTTCGCCCTGAAGAGCCGCGTGGTGAAGCG